>JAKFXP010000027.1 GCA_021731325.1 Parcubacteria group bacterium | reverse complement strand
GCGTTCTATCGGACCATACTCCCTCATTACTCAGCAGCCGTTGGGTGGTAAAGCGCAGAATGGAGGTCAGCGCTTTGGAGAAATGGAAGTCTGGGCACTCTTGGGATACGGTGCCGCGTACACCTTGCGAGAGATGCTCACCGTGAAGTCAGATGATATCCAGGGTCGCTCAAATATGTTTGATGCAATTGTGCGCAATGGACGAGTAACCCAAACCAACACCCCTGCCGCGTTTAACGTACTCATGTATCACCTGCGCGCACTAGCACTTGATGTACGTCTTGATTCAAAGAATGATTTTACTAAATAATCGGGCTTTCCCAACTACCATGCGAGACACAAAAAACATTCACGCAGACGATTTCGATTCGATTTCGATTCGCATCGCTAGCCCGCAGCGTATCCAAGAATGGTCGTACGGCGAGGTGACCAAGCCCGAGACAATCAACTACCGTACGCAACGTGCCGAGAAGAGCGGTCTTTTCGATGAAAAGATATTCGGCCCAACCCGCGACTTCGAGTGTTTTTGCGGCAAATACAAGGGTATTCGCTACAAGGGTATCGTCTGTGATCGGTGCGGCGTCGAGATTACCCGTAACGTCGTGCGTCGCGAACGCTGTGGCCACATCGAACTTGCAAGTCCGGTTGCACACATTTGGTTCCTTCGCAGTATTCCTTCCCGTATTTCCACTTTGCTCGGTATTACCGCAGCTGAGGTAGAGAAGGTGGTGTACTTTGCGAGTTACATCATAACGAAAGTTGACGAGGCAGAACGTGCCCGCGTTGTTTCTGAGATTGATTCTGAGTTCAAAGCAAAGTCAAAAAGCGCGGCAACAGAAGACGAGCGCAAGCGTCTTAAGGATCGTTTAAGCGAAGTGAAGGCAGAAGTGACCGGACTCATTCCCGGCAAAATCATCGATGAACAGCTCTATCACACCTATTCAGTCAAATACAGTACGGTGTTCGAAGCATCGATTGGGGCAGAAGCGATTTATGAAATATTTAAGCAGTTTGATCTCGACAAATTAGCCGAAGATCTTGTCGTCATACGCGACAAAGCAAGCGCAACCGACAAGGTAAAACTCAACAAACGCCTTGCGCTGGTACAGCAATTGCGCCGGTCTAAACAGCGTCCCGAGTGGATGTTCCTCACGGTACTTCCGGTATCTCCTCCCGCACTACGTCCTATGGTCGTACTCGAAGGAGGGCGACACGCAAGCTCGGATGCCAATGACCTCTACCGTCGTGTGATCAATCGTAACAATCGTTTGCGCAAGCTGATTGAGATTCATGCACCGGAAGTTATTTTGCGCAACGAAAAGCGCATCTTGCAGGAAGCGGTAGACGCTCTTCTCGACAACTCGATTCGTCACGGCAATGCGCAGAGTGGTGCCATGAATATTGCTCAGCGTCGCCCCCTCAAATCACTTTCCGATTACCTGAAGGGTAAGCAGGGATACTTCCGCCAAAACTTGCTCGGAAAGCGCGTTGATTACTCAGGACGTTCAGTGATTGTGGTGGGGCCGGAGCTCACCCTTGATCAATGCGGTCTTCCCAAGCACATGGCACTTGAGCTGTTCCGCCCCTTCATTATTGCAAAAATTCTTGAACGAGAACTTGCCTTTAATATCCGCGGTGCAGGCCGACTCATTGAAGAGGCGACCCCCGAGGTATGGGCAATTCTTGAGGAGGTAACCAAAGACAAGTACGTACTCCTCAACCGTGCACCAACATTGCACCGTCTCGGCATTCAGGCATTTCGCCCGGTCTTGATTGAAGGTAATGCAATCCGTATTCACCCACTTGTGTGTCCTGCTTTCAACGCAGACTTCGACGGTGACCAGATGGCCGTACACGTCCCTCTTTCAGCTGAAGCGCAGATGGAGGCACGTACGATCATGAGTGCAGAGCACAACATTTTGAAGCCGGGTAACGGTGAACCAGTAGTGGCGATGACGCAGGATATCGTGCTCGGTTGTTACTGGATGACCAAAGACGTCCCGGGAGGTCTAGGCGAAGGTAAATACTTCTCAAGTCCAAACGAGGCAATTAGTGCGTACGATTATGGAGTGGTTGGTTTTCGTTCCAAGGTAAAAGTTCTTGGTACCGATACAGAAAAATACGGTGAGTTTAGCGGTAAGGTATTCGAGACAACGGTTGGTCGCCTTCTTTTTAACTCCGTACTTCCAAAAGACTATCCTTTCATGAACGATGTCATGAAAAAGAGTTCGCTCGTGAAGCTCGTCAATGATCTCATTGATCACTATTCACTCGAAAATATTCCCGCTATCGTCGACAAGATCAAAAACTTCGGTTTCTTCTATGCAACTCGTTCAGGAGTAACCTGGTCTTTGGATGATTTGCAGACGCCACCAGAAAAGGAGGGTATTATTGCAAAGGCAAAAGAAGACATTGCACTCATTCACAGTCAGTTTGAGCAGGGTCTCTTGTCCCGCATCGAAAAGCGACGCTTGGTCATTGAGGTGTGGCACAAAGCAAAAAGCGAAATTGAAAAAGCAATTCCAAACATGATTGACCCACAGGGTCCGGTGCACGATCTCGTTATCTCTGGTGCCCGAGGTTCCATGGGTCAGTTGACGCAGATGGCGGGTATGAAAGGTCTTATTCAGAACACGGCACGTGAGACGATCGAATTCCCGATTATCGCGTCGTACCGAGAAGGACTTACGCCAATCGAGTACTTTACGACAACTCACGGTAGTCGCTCAGGTCTTGCCGATACCGCACTCAACACCGCGCGTGCAGGATACCTTACGCGAAAACTCTTCGACGTTGCGCAGGATGCGATCATTACTGCAGAGGAGTGTGGTACGAGTGAGGGAGTAAAGATTGGACGTCTCAATGCGTTCGGTATTGATGCGGATATGTCCAAAGCAGTTCGCGGGCGATTCCTCTCCAAAGATGTTGTGGATGCAGAAGGGAAGGTGATGTTCCCCAAAGGCGCATTTCTCACCCAGCCCGACGCATTGCGTATCGAGGAGTCGGGTATCGAAGAAGCGTGGGTACGTTCACCATTAACCTGTAAGCTCACCTACGGTATCTGCCAACACTGCTATGGCGCAGACGTGACTCGCTGGGAGCTTGTTGACCTCGGCGAGGCGGTGGGCACCGTTGCTGCACAGGCCATTGGTGAGCCGGGCACCCAGCTGACCATGAATACGAAACATGCCGGAGGTGCAGCAGCAGCAGGTGGCGACGTGGTGCAGGGTCTTCCTCGCGTTGAGGAGGTGTTTGAGCGCCGTATCCCCAAAAACCCCGCTTCACTCGCAACGGTATCGGGAGTAATCTCTGATATCAAGAACCTCGGTAATGAAAAAGTGGTAACTATTCTTCCTGACGAAGGTGCCGTAAAGAAAGGCAAGGTTATCGAAATTTCCGTGTATTACCCCCGTTCATTGGTGGTAAAAGAGGGACAGACTGTGGAGAAGGGAGATTTTCTTTCCGATGGATCAGCTGATCTTGCCGAACTCTTTAAGTATGCAGGCCGTGAAAAAACACAGGACTACATCATCGTGCAGACCAGCAAGATTTATGAGTTGCAGGGCGTGACGATTAGTCGCAAGCATATGGAGGTCATCATTCGACAGATGTTCTCTCGCCGCAAGATTCGCAATGCGGGTGACACGGCCTTTGCTGTGGGGGATGTGGTCGAAGAATGGGAGTTTTCAGAGATGAATGAGGTAGCAACCTCGACCGGTGGTGAAGCGGCCGTTGGAGAAATCAATCTCTTGGGTATCATGGAAGTGTCTTTGACCCGTAAGAGTTGGCTTTCTGCATCGAGTTTCCAAAATACCACTCGCGTGTTAATCAATAACGCAATGCGTGGTACCGTTGATTCACTTCGAGGCCTTAAGGAAAATGTTATTATTGGACGCCTTATTCCCGCAGGTACCGGGTATAAGGGCTCACGTAAGTACGACCGTATCGTTGCATTGCAAGATACGTTCCGCCATGCGGAGCAGGAGGTAGAGGTACGTGAAAGCGTGAGTGGTGTTGTGGTCACCGCGCAAGATCTTGAATAACCATCACGTACTGGTCTCAGAAAGTCCAACAACACCCCGTTTTGACGGGGTGTTGTTATATCCGCTCAATTAATCCCATTCGCTCCACAATCACTCCTTTGAGCTCAAGGGACGCGAGCAGTATATTAACGGATGACGCTGATTGCTGGGTGAGTATACGTAACGTGTCTCGTGAGCAAGGGGTGGTCAGTACCGCGAGCAATGCACGTTCGTCCGTTGAGAGGTCGACATCAAGCCTGCGAGGTATGTGCGTATCCACATGGAGTGCTTCGATAATATCCGCACTTGATTCAATAAGAGCGGCGCCCCGTTTGATGAGCATGTGAGGTCCGCGGGAGGTGGTGCTTTGTATTGGTCCCGGTACGGCGAGGACATCCCGGTTATATTCGGCGGCAAGTCGGCTAGTGATGAGGGTGCCCGAGGGGATTTCAGCCTCGATAACAAGCACTGCATGGGATAATCCAACCATAATGCGATTTCGCCGTGGAAACGTCCACTGACGGGGTTGTTCCATGGGGTCAAGTTCTGAAATGAGTGCGCCCCCTGACTCCACGATACGATGAGCGAGTCCTCGGTGAGTGGCAGGGTACAGTACTCGTTCGTCAAGTCCTGAGCCCGGTACCGCAACGGTACGCAAGCCCGCCGCAAGTGCCGCATGGTGTGCGATGCCATCAATACCCAACGCCAGTCCCGACACAATGACGATAGGGTACCCTGCAAGACCATGAATCAGCGTGGTGCACATATGTTTGCCGTACTCCGTGTACGTACGAGATCCGATGACGGTGAGGAAATGTAATGATGGGTCTGGGTACTCGCCCCGGAGATACAACTGACTGGGCGGGTCGGTGATTTCTCGTATAAGCGGTGGAAAATCCGTCACCTTGAGTTTGGTGGGGGTGGGAAAGCGAGCAGGCATTGCACCACAATACCATACCCATACCGCCTGTAGAACGAAATCCCCAATGCAGAAGCGCATTGGGGATTGAGTACCGGTGTAGGTGTTGACGTTAGATCCAAAAGAGCACGGGTTCCATTGGTATCGATGAAAGTGGCGTTATCTGCAATGAGGTAGTCTGTGCAGAGTGACGCACCAGCGTTAGTACCACCCCCTCAGAATCAAGGGTTTCGGGTATCGCAATATGGAGCGGATTATGCATCAAATCATGTGCCTCATTGATAATAATGCGAATGAGCTGATCAATACGGGTTGTTGGTTTTCGATCGGATTGGTTGCCAATAAGCTCTGCGCATACCCACATATGGTGTATATCTTCTTCCGGTACCCGGTGCGTAGAAAGATTGGTGAGTATACTCCACGTATCAGTATTATCGACTCGTGTACCGAGTGATGCGAGTTGTTTAAAGATGTTTAGCCTACCTGTGTCATGCATGAAGGGTCTCCTCAGTTGGTTGTAGTGTACAATCGATTGTTCCAGTGTGGATGATACTACACAAATGGCAATTGGTCAATGCACAGCATGGACATGCGGCATACGCGTATCTGTGGTACATTTTCTATACTGTTTGGCCGTGCATCAAACCATTATTCGTGTTGTACTCGTAGGCACCCATGTTGTATGTTAGACATCAAATTCATTAGAGAGAATATCGAACTTATAAAGGCAGGTGCAAAGAAAAAACATCTTGTGGTTGATATTGACCGACTGATGGTGCTT
>JAKFXP010000021.1 GCA_021731325.1 Parcubacteria group bacterium | reverse complement strand
GGTTCTGTCTTTACACACGACCCAAAACTTATACACGGTCGAAGGCAAAAACTCCGTAAGAACTTTCACATGATCAATGGCAGGATCCGCATTTTCTGCAAGTTCGGTCGCGTTCTCGGCAACGGCGAGACCTTGACTATAGTATAACCTACAGTAGGAGGGTTCGTCGGTACCCCAAGATAGAATCGTTTGGATACGGGTCTCCGCACCAGGGTACAGCGTCGATTCATTATTGACGCGACTAATGATAGGCGGTTCTACATCTCGTATAGTGGTGAAGGTTATGGATTCACTTTCGGAAGGTTCTCCTTGTTCATTTTCTGCCTTCACGGTGGCGATGTAGGTTGCTCCAAGGGTAAGGTCAGTGAGACGTACCGTCTGCGTGGTAAGAAATTCAGGACTTCCTTCGGAACGCACTTCACCCGTTACGGTGTTTTCATATACCACTGCTCCCGCTGCGGGAATGTCAGTAGACCATGCAAACGTGGCAGAGTCTTCCTCGATTTTGATAATCTGTACATCCTCAATAGTAGGAACGGGAGATTTGGTGGTAAATGTGACATCGCCACTCACCCCTGATAACCCAAACTCATCCTCCGACTCAACTTGGAAATGATAGACGGTACCTGGCGCAAGTCCCGTAATAAGCAATTCGTGTGATTTTGTTGCATCCTCTAGATTGGCAACCGTTTGTACATAATTAGTACCATCCCAGCGATACTCGGGTGCGTAGCGCACTACCGAATTACTATCGCGACTCGTAGCCCAAATAACCTTTGCTTCTGATGACGTAATATCAATAGCCCGCGGTTGTCCAATAACCTCAGGTGCACGAAGAAGGTCTTGTGCCTGGTCAGACACCTCTTGTTGAATCAGCTTGAGCGCCTCGGGATCAGTCACTTGGGAGATGACGTCTTTGGCTTGCCCTACCAAGGTCTGCTGTTCAACTGAACTCACTTGCTGAATATTGTTGATATCTTCAAAACCGGTGGTCGTGAACACAAAATCGCCTGATACCGCCTGATTACCAAGCGCGTCTGCCGAGGATACACGAAAATGATAGATCGTAGACGCGTCTAAGTCTTCAAGGGTAATGCTGTGTTCGGTCTTATCGGCTCCCGGCTCCCGCATAATGCCGTAGTGTGGCTGTTTACCAAAGTTGACAATAGAATCTCCCGGTTTGTCAGTTGTCCACACGATAGTGGTGCTGTCTTTGGTACTGGAAGCAATACGCACTCCGGTGACCTGTGGTGGATCATCAGCAAACAACGTCCCTGCCGATATCAAGAGGGTTGCTCCAAAAAGTCCTATAAAAAATGAAAGAAGGTGCGGATGTACACGCATATAAAACCTACACTTCTTCGTAAATAATCTTATACAGATTTTTTCCGAAGGAACCAAAGAACCACACTCCATGACCCTACCACCACAAGTAGTATTGCCCACCAGGGATAATAATAATAGGTTGAAGGGCGAGTACACGCATAGTAGGTTGATGTATTACCATCACAATACCGGTCAGAGGTGTAGGAGAGCAAGCCCACCAGAGTTGCTCCGAGACCAAAAAAAAGACGGAGGTTCGTACCAAGGGTATGCAAATCGTCAATCAATACCTCTTTTACCATCTGCCCCAATGCACCGACAAACCGCCCCATCTTTCGTGTACGAGTCATCCGCGGACGTGGTCGCGGTGATACCTCATGTATGTCTTCTCCAACCATCATTGCCAGTATACAGGAGTCACTGTGTTGATACCAACTCCACTAAGTCTATGGCAACACCGCATCGCCACGAGAGGCGCCAAGTGTCGTTGCCGCATTTCCCCCTTGTACCACAATCTCCACAAAACGATTCGCCCCTAATCCAGAACTCCCTATGGTAAGTGCCGTGGTGCCCTCAGGTACCTCTTTGAGAGACCGTATCACTGGCAAAATCCCAAAACGCGTCTCCATCGTACCTGTTTCAGGTAATGCAGACCCTATTATGGTTGTTTTAAGATTACCAAAGTTATCAATACCCCAAATAGAGGGAGATATCTTTGGTATCATATCCCCCTCAAATGGCAATGTGACTGGCTCATGCCCCTTGGTAATCCATGCTGCAACACGGGGCAAAAAATCAAAGCTGCGAAACTGCGAATGTTGGATATGAGTTACTTCATCTTCAGTAATTAAGCCACCCTCCCACATACGTATGAGTGTTGCTTGCATATCAATAAGCTCATACCCATCAGTAAGTCCAAACTTTTGAGGCAGTGACAGCATGTGGCCTGAGACGGTGGTGATGATAAGTGTTCGATTGTACCGTACATATCCAAAAGGGGTACCGTTCCCCCACTTTTTTTCATCTCCATTCCGCGGTGCCACATTCGCGAGAATAATGCCCTCTTCTCCACTTGCAGCATCAAGAATATCAATAATGTTGCCCGATGCCTCAAGGGAGGCGACCGTATCGAGCGTGCCTGCAACCGAAACAAATGAAGGGGTGATGTCGAATAGTGTGCGCGCTCGAGTTTCTTGTCGAGCTTGGGCATTTGAGTCTGAGCAATCAGTAATGATAGTAAGGTACATGGGATATGGTGAATGAATAGCGTATACCCCCATCATACCCGAATACGACCTGGGACAAAAATACTTGCATTATATATATACCTGTGCTCTAATGTAGCCAGATAGATGTCCTCGCGCTCCGCGGGTACCTATTGTTACGGAGGATGTTCTAATGAACCTTATTATACGTGTTGTATCTGTCACCTTGGTGTCGTGGATGCTTATTGGGTGCTCAGCACTCCAAAAACCACCGGAACTTGAAAGTGCGGCAGTGAGTGGCCAAGTGCCTCAAAATCTACGACAATACTGTCCGGAGATGATTGCGTCATGTCGACAAGTGGCGTCTGGTGCCGGGACGGCTGCGCGCCAAGAAAACATCAACAAGGAACTCTTGTATTCGGGTGGTGGTGCAGCAGTCGGTGCAGGAGCTGGTGCTCTTTCTGGTCACTCTGCAGGCTACTACGGTGGGTATGGGTACGACCCCTACTATGGCTACTACGGCCGCGGGTACGGATACCGCCACAACACCGTGGGTCGAAACGCAGCCATTGGTGCCGGAGTCGGACTATTGGTTGGGGCAGTTGCCAGTCAACTCACCAAAACCGACACCCAGGGTGCATACGATCAGGCATTTATTGCCTGTATACGAGACGCAGATATCCAATGTGGTCAAAAACAGGCTGCACTGGCCCAACAAGAAGCGGCACTCAAAGCGCAGCAAGAGGGCCCGCCTCGATATCACAAAAAGAAACGTTTCCATAAGAGACGGTAACCTGCTCCTGAGGTCGCGTACACACCTACGCGACCTCTTTTTTTATTAAGAACCTATCCATACGGACAAAACCCGCTCTCGCGGGTTTTGTCATGCTGGGTCTGTACCTATAAGCCGGATTCTGTCCCCGCGCCGCATATCGGCACCGTGTCTGACAATTTATCTAGCCAGGTCATTGCTCACCTGGTCGTGCGGCACTCTCTCGATACCCCGAAGAGTATGAGAGTACGGCCTTGCACGCGAGTAGGAATTTTGCCGTTTCACCTCACACGTTCCCGCATGAGCTCACCCTACAAGGGGTGCCTGGATCCTCTCGAATCGAGGCGTCTCTGCTCGCATCCCTCAACTTACGTTGGACAGGCATTACCTGCTACCCGTCTGCTTTGATACATACATATCAAAGCGCGTGTCCGGACTTTCCTCACCCACACCTCAAAGGGTGTGTGGCGCTGTCAGCCAGTATAGACCGTATGTAGTATGACACAGGAAACTAAAAAAACAAGCTATTTGCTGGTGTCTATCGTTGCCTGCATCCCTTCGACCAGACCATAGGTAGTAGCAAAACCACTCGGCACCTCAAGTACATAGCGCGCAGAGACTTTTGGTGTAAATGTCTCGGGATATGATTCGGGGGTCGCATGATGCGTTATATCAACAACCTCAAATTTCTCATTAAGCCAAATAATATCGATGGCAAAATGCATGTCCGGCATCCAAAACTTATGCGGTGCTGAATGCGGCATCACAAATAACATACCGTATCCTTCTGCCAACGCATCACGACCTGACAACCCTCGCGTTATGTCTGCGCTTGTTTGTACAACCTCCACCTGCACCGTCGTGCTTCCCAATAGTACGGTTACCCCCGACTGCGGGGTACCGCTACTGGTATCCGTACGCACGTCTTCTGGATTACCCACCAACACCTGGTACGCAAGTGCACTCAGAAGTACCATCCCTACCAAAGAGATTGCAAGCGTGATGAGTACGTATTTTTTCATACGGGATATGTGTTATTCGTACTACGCGTGTGTCACAAGTGCTTTTTGCAACAAGTGTTTTCGTACGTACGGATTATCTCCTTTCCAAATGACCGTATCAATAAAATAATGGTGGATGTTAATGGCGACGGTAAAGAAGAATAGATACACGGTACTCCCAAATACCGTGTTCGGGTAGGAGAACCACCCCGGAAGAACGGCATATTGAGAAAGCGTGTCGAAGAGTACCGGGAACATACTGAACGAAGCAATACCAAGTACGATGGTCGTTACGAGCGTATGCAGGTACCATCCATAGGGATTTTTGTTACCCCAACGAGCAAGGGAGATACCGCATTCGAGTACCACCAGAAGCAGCAGCGCTCCGTACCCCGCCACCGTACCTTGCTGAATGAAGCGTTCGATTACCACACCAAACAAATACTCCATTGATGCACCAGCGTGAGCCCACAGAGTCATCCCAATCACCACACTCGGCACTCCAATAAACAAGAGCGTCGGCACAACGGTGAGATAGGTATGTACCCGCCGGTGCACCGTAGGCACCCCTTCCTCGTCATGCGACGATACTTTATTACGCTCATATGCAGCCACAAAAAGTAGGTACTGTAGTGAGTGAAAGAGAGGGATGATATAAAAATAAAAGGGGTGGTATATCGCAGGAATGTACCATACCACAATTGAACAGAAGGCTGCTATTGCAGAGAGGGGTGGGTACTCCCTCGTCCGTAGATACCGCCTCCCTAATACCCCAATGAGAACAAGGGTACTGCACCCAAAGAGCCAATACCCCCCGATCAAAAAAGCATGCGGTATCCCCATTTGTGCATACGGTATCCCTTGATAAGTACTGACCATTTCGTATGCATGTGATGAAACAAATGATATACCCCACAACAGGTATAAAGGTATTAAGATGAGTAACCGTTCTATTGTTGAATATCGTATTGATTTTGCGGCTGACAATACAATGACACATCCGTATATTTGTTTAATATAATGCCATCCAACCAAAACATACATGGTGCTGACGAGATAGCTGAGCAGGTGTACCTCTTCATGTTTGAGTGCATAAAAAAATACGGCACCCAACATAAGCGGGACTACGACGCCTGCACCCCAGAGACGGAGTGTAAAAATGGGGTGCGTTCGATATGCAAAAAATCCCGGTCGCACATCATCGTACATAATTTTGTACGATGCCATAAAGTGGGGGTAGTTGATTACAAATGCAGCGTAATATACTGCCCACGCCCAAGTATATATATTGGCATCACGCGCAACAAAAAACGTAAGTACGAGAAAGGTCAAGAGCGAAAAGCCGCCGGCAAACAACACGTCAGCGGCCGGAGACAACAGAAAGCCTGTTTGTGGTAGAAACCAAGCACGTATGGTGTGTAGTATACGCATAGTATTTAATATACTAACAGATTAAGTTTCC
>JAKFXP010000131.1 GCA_021731325.1 Parcubacteria group bacterium | reverse complement strand
ACCCTGTATCATTTGTAACTCTCGTTGCCTCGTTCACTATTTGTGTACGCATCAGTCATAACGTCAACAAATGTATCACGTGCATCTTTGTGTGCACCAAGAGAAGCTTTGTCATTATCAACATTTCCAAGACCTCGAATGAAGTCACCAGTTTTAGTTGCATCGTCACGCGAATCATGCCAACTTCTCGACACATCTTTTATGCTGACGTTTGTGTCATCTTTAATTCAAGCCTGAACTGCAACACCTCCCGAACACTTCGCACGGCGTACGCCAGTGGAGGATTCTGCGCGGCCGATGGTTCAATCTCCACACGACACGCGCGATGTCATCACTCGTAAGTGAAGCAAACTTTTGCCCCTTTGGGAAGTAGCGACGGATAAGTCCGTTCGTCCTTTCATTCGTGCCTCGTTCCCACGGGTGATGAGGGTGTGCAAAATAGATCTTGGTGCCGGTCAGAGCCTTCTCTGTTTCGTCCCACCACGCAAACTCACTCCCGCGGTCATACGTAATCGTGCGACGATATGAGGATGGGAAAGGTGACAGAATACGTACTGCGCTTGCAGATACCTGCATAGCAAGACCCATACCCAACACACTGATAAAGTCAGCGACAAGAAACCGACTCTTGCGTTCCGCGAGCGTATGGATGCGACCCTCTTTTAATATCACTGTATCACCTTCGAAGTGTCCGAGCTCTTCCCGAGCTTCAACCTCAGCAGGACGCAATTCTATGGATGGCATGTTCGCCCTGCATTTCGCCACAAACGCCTTGGTTGAGCCGTACCGCATACGTCTGCGTCCTTGCTGGGGTAACAGGTGACGCAGGTCTCGTCTACTTTGCTTGATCCATAAGTAGATGGTGGTGTGGGAGACCGTCCCTTTTGTGGTGGTGTTTGCAATCACTTCGGGCGACCAATCTCCCCGTGCGTTGTCGTCGCCACGTAGGGTGGTTTCAATGAGTGTCGCAAGTGCAGGATTGTTCTCAATCTTGCGGGTGCCATACCGTGAATCAGTGCGTCGTCCGACCGACTGTTCGTCTGCTTTCACGGCACAGTACGTACCGTCCTTTTGTGCGTTCCGTCTCAGTTCTCTCGATACGACTGATGCGTCGATACCCGCACACCGTGCTACTTCACGAACGACGTGATGTTCGCCCCATAATGTTTCGATACGAAAGCGGTCGGCTTGCGTCAGGTGCGCATTCTCTTTATGCTGTGTACACATATCCGTCTTGGTTAACTGGGTGAATAAGCACCACCAGTATACCAGGGCGGGTATGTTCGTTTCTGACGATTAGGTCAGAAGAGGATTGCTGTTGCAGTTGGAGGTTGAATTAAAGCATTTGCCGCGTCTTCTTTAGTATATCCCGTAACGCCCGTATGCGTGTCCCTACCCGTTCTGCACCCAACACCGTCATGACTGTGTGTAAATCCGGTGTCTTTGTTTTGCCGGTGACCGCAATACGGAGTATTTGGGCAATAGTACCCACGTGTCCCTTGTATGCCGTTGGGTTTTGTTTAAACGCTTTGAGATTTTCGGCGTACCCGAGTGCAGCGGCAATAGCCTGGACCTTACCAAACCAAACCGTTGCATCGTCAGACGGATCATACGTTTCAAGAAAACGATCAAACACTTCGACCACTATTTCTTTGGGGGTGTCACTCGTAAGGAGGGTGGTATCCACCGCAAAACCCGTATCAAAAAAGTATATGAGTTCTTCCCGCGCATCTGACCATGCGCGAATGTCTTTGCGTTTTGCACCCTCTTTTTCGATACCGAGTATTGATTTGGTGTACGCGGCATCGTTTGTCACCACATCAAAGAGTGCGGAATCGTGCACGGTAAGCCACGTAGTCATCTGCGTATACATTTCTTCAACCGGCAGCGCAGCAATCAACTCTTTACTGATACTCATGAGCTTTACTTCATCAAACAGCGCTCCACTCACGTTGAGCTTTTTGAGTGAGAACGGAAACTTTCGGTAGTCGGTGGCAGGGTGTTCTTTGCGCCAATCTTCAAAGTTTGAGTTTGCGAGGTTAAGGAGGTACTCAATAACGGCAGGTACGGGGTATCCCTTTTCAGCGTAGTACGCCATGTTTGCTTCTGGGTCTTTTCGCTTACTCAATTTACGCTTCCCGCCCCCATCTACTTTTTGAATAGGTGCAATATGTCCATAACGAGGTGCAGTCCACCCAAACGCACTCCAGAGTTCAAGATGGAGTGGTGTCGAAGAAAGCCATTCATCACCTCGTATAACGTGCGTCGTGTACATGAGGTGGTCATCAACGATGTGTGCAAAGTGGTAGGTCGGATACCCGTCTGACTTGAGGAGGACGGTATCAAGATCATTTTCAGGAAGTGAGAGGCTGCCTTTTATACAGTCATCAACGGTAACTTTGTGATAGTCAAAGGTACCTTCCGAACGCAAGCGAATCACGTAGGGGGCACCTGCTCGTACACGTGCAAGCGCTTCGTCAACTGTGTGTGTACGGCATCGTGCCCACTGTCCACGATACCCAGGTCGTATTTTTTGTGCCTCTTGTGTCGCGGTGTTTGCTGCAAGTTCCTCACTCGTACAAAAGCACGGGTATGCACGTCCTATTGCCACAAGATGTTTTGCACAAATTGCATAGAGATCAAGGCGCTCACTCTGTAAGTAGGGGCCATATGCGCCCACTGACTCACTCGTACGTACAAGACCCTCATCAACAACAATACCGTACTCTGCAAATGTAGTGCGTATGATATCGGTGGCACCTTCTACTTCTCGTTTCTTATCAGTATCTTCGATACGTACAAAAAAGACCCCCTCGCTCTGGTGTGCAAGTCGCTCAGAAATGAGCGCCGCAAACAGCCCTCCGATATGCATAAAACCCGTAGGACTCGGGGCAAAACGGGTAATCGCCGCACCGGTAGGTAGGTTGCGTGGTGGGTACTGTATCTCAAGGTCGGCACCTAAACGTGTCACGTGCGGAAAAAGCGCTTCTGCAAGGAGAGTGGTATCGGCCATATACGTGCAAGAATAGTCTATTTGGGGAGTATTGTAAACGAGACCTTACGAGGCACGCACCAAAATCGGTGGGATAAGGAGACCGGCGGCAAGCCAGCCGATATGTGCTTCAGGTGACAAGAAGAGCTGGTCGAACAGTCCCGAGAATGTGTAGAGCGTTCCGATATCAACATGGTGATAGAGCGCAACTCCCGTTACCCCTGCGACAGCACCCGAGAGCATAAGGAGCTCAATCCAACGATACAGACCGCCAAAGAAAAAAGTGTGAGTCAAGTATCGACGCAACGTAAGAAACGCAACGAGAAGGGTGACCCCGAATACCGTGAGTCGACCTGATGCGCCCGCCATACTCGGTACGTATTCGTAGGGCACATACTTGGTAATAAGCATTGCAGGATACAGCGCAAACAAGGTCGCCAAAAGAACTGAGCGACCCTTTACGCGACCCCATACCATGAGTGCAACACAGAGCAGCACGAGACCCAGTACATCAGTTGAGGTACTCCCTACCGTGTCTATTGCGGTTGTCGTAATATCATCGAACATAGGGTGTATTATACACCCTCGTTCTTCAAAACTTCTACTGCCTTTTGCGCAGCTTTGGATAGTTTGCCGGGTATCTGTATATTGATCTCAAAATAGAGGTCACCACGATTTCCTCCTCTACTTGGTATACCCTTACCTTTGAGTCGCAGGCGCTCACCATAGGTCACTCCTTGGGGAATCTTGACCGATACTTCGCCATCAAGCGTATCTATCTTATACGTAGCACCCAGCAGTGCATCGGTGAGTTTAACATCAAGCGCGCGTACCAGGTCAGTCCCCTCTCGAGCATACCGCTTGTCTTCTTTGACATGAATCTTTACGTACAAATCACCCGACGCGCCGCCTTGTATTGCTTCTCCACCACCAGTGAGTCGTATCATTTCCCCATGCTCAATCCCCGCAGGTACTGCAACCGGAATCTCCTCTTCTTTGCGCATGACCCCATGCCCCCCACAGGTGGCACATTTCTCTTTTGGAATCTTACCACTACCATTACACGTCGTGCAGGCATGCGAGGTTGCAAATGACCCTAATACGGTCTGTCGCGTTTCGTGTAGTTTGCCCGCTCCGTTACAGGTAGTACAGGTAATGAGCTCACTTCCCTTTTTGGCGCCGCTACCGCTACAGGTGGTACAGGTACCTACTTTTGCAAGCAGGACTCGACGTTCAACACCGAAGATAGACTCTTTAAACGACAACTCGATATCAATGGAGATATCTCGACCGCGTCGTTGACGCTGACGACCACCACCAAAAAAGCTTCCAAATACATCGCCAAGATCAAACTCGACACCTCCCTGTTGACCAAAGCCACCAAAGTCAAACCCACCAAAATCAAAGCCACCGGCAGGACCTGCGCCTTGGCCACCGTTAAAGGTGCGTCCGTACGTGTCGTATTCAGCGCGTTTTTTGTCATCACCGAGCACGCCATACGCCTCGCCAATTTCTTTGAACTTTTGCTCATCACCCCCCTGTTTATCAGGGTGGTACTGATGTGCCAGCTTTCGAAAGGCTTTTTTGATCTCGTCCGGTGAGGAACCTTTTGGTATGCCGAGTATGTTGTAGTAGTCTTTGGTACTCATGATGCGAGCAAGCGGTTAGTGAGTAATACGCCGGAGGTGTCGGCGCGAAGTACTATTCAGTCTCTGCGTCACGCACTTTTGGTTCGTCACCTTCTTTTTTGTCATCCGTTTTGGTTTCGTCTTGTTTACTCATCGCTTCGCCAATCTTTGAAAGTGCTCGTGAGAGATCGTCAGTTGCGGTGCGAAGCGCGGTGCGGTCAGTACCCTCTTGTGCTTTTTTGACCTCCTCAATCTTTTCGGTGACTTCTTTTTTGACTTCCTCCGTTACCTTATCACCGTAATCGCGGAGTGATTTTTCAGCGGTATAGATCAGTTGTTCGGAGATATTCTTTGCTTCAACCATGTCGCGCTTTTCCTGGTCGTCTTTTTCGTGATCTTTGGCCTCGTTTTGCATACGTTCGATATCAGCGTCGGTAAGACCTGAGCGCGCCTCCACACGAATCGACTGTTCTTTATTGGACGACTTGTCTTTTGCCTTTACGTTCAATATGCCGTTTGCATCCACATCAAAGGTGACCTCAATCTGGGGCATTCCCCGAGGTGATGGAGGAATACCGTCCAAGATAAAGCGTCCGAGTGATTTGTTATCAGTCGCCATGGCACGCTCACCCTGTACAATGTGAATCTCCACCTGGGTCTGATTGTCCGCGGCAGTCGAAAAAGACTGGCTCCGCTGAGTTGGTATCGTGGTGTTTTTTTCGACCAGCTTGGTCGCTACACCACCCATAGTTTCGATACCCAAGGAGAGCGGGATCACATCGAGGAGCAAAATATCTTTTACATCCCCCTGCAAAATACCTGCCTGAATAGCAGCGCCGATTGCCACCACTTCGTCGGGGTTGATGCTCTTGTTTGGCTCTTTACCAAAGAGTTTTTTGACCGCTTCAATGATTGCGGGCATACGGGTCTGACCGCCAACGAGGATAATCTCGTCAATATCAGCAAACTTGAATGGCGATGCTTCGACGGCACGCTTGGCGATCGTCATCGAACGCTCAATGTATTCGCTTGCCAGTTCCTCAAGTTTTGAACGACTGAGGTGCAAGAGGAGGTGTTTTGGGCCTGCGGCGTCTGAGGTGATGAACGGAATATTAATCTCGGAGTCGGTGACAGTCGAAAGTTCCATCTTTGCTTTTTCGGCTGCTTCGTCAAGTCGCTGAAGCGCCAGCGGATCTTTGGTCACGTCAATTCCGGAGTCTTTTTTGAATTCATCCGCAATCCACCGAACGATTTTTTGATCAATGTCCCGCCCGCCCATG
>JAKFXP010000017.1 GCA_021731325.1 Parcubacteria group bacterium | reverse complement strand
GACCCAATTGAGTACCATCTTGCGGGGATTGTGCAAACGCAGGTTAATCACAAAGAATACACGTTTGCGTCAGGTCTGCGGAGTGCTCTCCGACAAGACCCCGACATGATCATGGTTGGTGAGATCCGTGACGAAGAAGTTGCTTCAACAGCGATACACGCCGCACTTACCGGACACCTAGTATTCTCCACCCTACACACCAACAACGCCGCGGGTGCGTACACGCGACTTATTGACATTGGGGTTGCGGCAAATATTGTGGGGAGTGCAGTGAATATGGTTATGGCGCAACGTTTAGTGCGCACCTTAGATCCAGCAAAAAAGCGCGCCGTGCCTATTGAGGGGCGTGATAAGGAATTTATTGACCGCGTGCTTGCAGGGCTCCATGACAAAAGCCTTATCCCCGCAAACACGAGCACTATGTGGGTTGAAGATGCTCCGGAGGGAGAGGTGGGATATAAAGGACGTATTGGTGTCTATGAAATCATTCAGAGCACGCGCGATGTTGAAGATGCGATACGAAAAAATCTCACGATTCGTGAGTTGGAGGAGGTTGCGCGCAAGCAAGGTTTCATGTCGATGCACGAAGATGCGATACTTAAGGTACTTGAGGGTGTTACCACTATCGAAGAAGTGCGTCGCATCCTTGGAGAAACGGTTGGAACCGCCGTGTAGTGGTTGTTGCTCTTTTCATCACACCTCGCGTGGGTACTCAACCCCGAACGTGACACATTTTAGAAATCTAAAAGCAGTTACTCTGCTAAGGAGTGTCCCAGAATCCCACACTTTTAACACCCCACCCACAAATCATTATGTGTGTGCGACCCTAAAAGTGGGGGACCCAGAAGGTCCTCGCGGAGTACCCGTTACCGCGCAAGCGCAGTTCTGTCACGTTGGGGGTTCAGAACCCAACTGGTACTATGGGATGTATAAGTAACAACTTGAAAGGTATTGTATCATAGACTATTCATTATGTCAACTAATTCTGAGGGAGGGGGTGGACAAGCAACTGATTTGTGGTTGGACAAAACCCTTCGCCCAAGCGCGTGGGATGAGTATATTGGTCAAGAAGGGGTTAAAAACAATCTCCGTATTTTGTTGAGCGCAGCGGCTGAACGTGGCCATGCGCCAGAACACTTGCTTTTGTATGGGCCACCTGGCCTCGGAAAAACAACCCTCGCACACCTCATCGCTCGCGAGTTAGGGGTTTCTATGAAAATAAGTTCTGGGCCTGCAATCGAACGAGTGGGTGATTTGGCTGCCATTCTTACCAACCTCGGCAAAAATGACATATTGTTTATTGACGAAATCCACCGCCTCAATAAGACGGTGGAGGAGGTGTTGTATCCTGCCCTTGAAGCGGGGGTGTTGGATATTATTATCGGCAAAGGTCCTTCTGCACGCACCATACAACTTGAGCTACCTCCCTTCACACTCGTTGCAGCCACCACCCGAATCGCCCTTCTCTCCGCACCCCTCCGTTCTCGATTTTCAGGAGGGGTATTCCGACTTGAATTTTATACCCTTGAAGAAATTCAGCGTATTATCGAACGGTCTGCAACTATCTTGGATGTTCCCATTGATGCTGCGGCCATACCCATTATCGCTGCACGAAGCAGATTTACCCCCCGCACCGCCAACTACCTACTAAAACGATGTCGTGATTTGGCACAGGTGCGGAAAACTCCACTCACCCTCGAACTTGCTGAAGAGGCGTTTCAATTACTTGGGTTTGACACTTTAGGACTTCAATATGCCGATAGGCACATCTTGACCACGATGGTAGAAAAATTTAATGGAGGACCGGTTGGCCTCAATACTATTGCGGCAGCAACTGCCGAAGAGGAGGCGACTATTGCAGAGGTGTATGAGCCGTATTTGATACGTATGGGACTTTTAGAACGAACACCGAGAGGACGCGTGGTGACTGCGCGAGGAGTTGAGCATGTACGACCAGGAACCATTCCTCCAACCCTCCCCTTTTTTAAGAATTAAATATAGCTTGGGGTGCCCTGATGGTGTTAGTTGGACCTATGTCGGTTATTTCTGATATGAGCGCTACCAAACCCCACACTGACACAATCACAAAGAGACCAACAATCCCCCACATCATTTTTTGTTTCCCTTCACCACGAACTTTTTCATCTCCCGCGCTCATAATAAATTGCACACACCCCCAAAGGAATAGTGCGAGGGCGAGGGCGACCAGAGTTGGAATAATGGTTTGTAGTACGTTGTACACCTCAGTAGCCATGAGTGCGAACCATCCTAAATCTGGCGCCGCATACGTAACCAGAAGGTTACCAAAGAAAATCCCCCCGACACCAACTACCCAAAAAAATATTTTTTGAACCATGATATATATTAAACGTTAAAACCGGGAGCGCTTACATTAGTGACTGGGGTCACCCCAACCACTTGGGTAAGCATCGCAACAAGTCCCCAGACTGTCACCAGTACAAAGAGACCAACAATCCCCCACATCATTTTTTGTTTCCCTTCACCACGAACTTTTTCATCTCCCGCGCTCATAATAAATTGCACACATCCCCAAAGGAATAGTGTCGTTGCAAGCACGGAGAGGGTGGGGATTATAAAGTTGCCAATAACACTTTCTGACCCAGAAACTAGGTCATCAATCCACTGTACACTCGCTGCGTGGATGTCAGCTACTGGTACTAATATGGTTAATATATACCCTACTCTTTTCATATGAATATAGTATACCCCCCACACTATTAATTGTCTGTACGATAAATCACATGTTTGTTAGAGTTAAGTTGGTTAGGATACTACTTATCGAAACCCTCCTGATACTATAAACCTTATGAACATCATGGAACAGCCAATTTCACTCACCACATCAACACCTCTTCTACGGGCGCCTAGGTGGTGGTGGTTGGAATATGCCCTATATAGGACGTTTGGTGGTGTGAGGCGCTTGTGGGCGCTTGTGGCGCTTCTGACGGCACTTACTGTTGTTGGGTGGGTGTTGTGCGAGCATATATTATGATACCTCAATCACCTTCTATTATTATTGGTGTCGACCCCGGATATGAGCGGTGTGGATTTTCCATTATTTCTCATGAACCTGGGCGAAAAGAAGTGTTGTTGTTCTCTGAGTGCTTTAAAACACCAGCACGTGATGTATTTGAAGTCCGGTTACAAGCTATTGGTCAAGAGTTTGAGGGATTAATCCAGCGTTTTTCTCCCACCGTATGCGCGCTTGAGAAGTTGTTCTTTACTTCAAATCAAAAAACGGCCATGCGGGTTGCGGAAGTACGTGGTATGTTACTCTATGTGGCCACACTCCATAATCTTGTGGTACGGGAATTTGGCCCTAATGAGGTGAAGGTGGCCATTGCAGGAGATGGTCGTGCCACAAAACAACAGGTTATGCGGATGGTTCCTCGCCTTATTGAAGTAGTGGGTACCATAACGTACGATGATGAGTTTGATGCTATTGCTATTGCATTGACTGCAAGCGCAACTCGTCCTACTTTGTAACTGGTGGTATCCCCCCTTGCATATTTTCTTCTCATTTGGTAAAAATAGTGCGCAGCGGCCTACCGCTTTCTTATAAACATTAATTTAGTGAGTGTAGTATGGCAACATACCTTGAAGGAGAACTATTCATTCGAGCTTCTGATGAAGATTTGGATGATGTAGCACTTCCTGAAGAAGAAGAGTTGGATGATGATCTTGATGGCGACGATGCTTTGTTGGGTGATGATGTATTAGGTGATGAAGATGAGGAGGAGTTGGATGATGATTACGATAGCGAGGAGTAAGTACGTAATCATACTAAAAAGGCCAGCACTGTACTGGCCTTTTTAGTACCCCAACCTCCAATAGACCCTGAGGTGTGGAGAAACACATTCCCATAGCTTAAGCAGTTTGACAATGTTACTATAGACAGGTATGCCTCATACCCCCCCTCATCCCATTCACCAAAAACGTCACCCCGTACGAAGCTTTTTTATAGGTATTGGTGCACTTATTATCGCTAGTGGGCTTATTTTTAGTGGTATTTTCCTTCTTTGGATGTCTACCCTCACCATGCCTACCATTGATGTTATTGAGCAACACCGGAACGAACAGTCGACAAAAATTTATGATAAAACGGGAGAAGTCTTGTTATATGACATGCATCAGGATGTGCGCCGAACCGTGGTTCCTCTTTCTGAAATTTCAGATCATGTGAAGCATGCCACTATCGCAATTGAAGATGATCGATTTTATAGCCACTTTGGTATTGACCCACTTGCTATTTTGCGCGCAATTGTGACAAATCTCCAAAAAGGTGATTTGCTTGGTGGACAAGGTGGCTCAACACTCACTCAGCAAATTATAAAGAATGCCCTTCTCTCTCGAGAAAAAACAGTGACCCGAAAATTAAAGGAGTGGGTGCTTGCTATTAAGTTAGAGCGGGAGATGAGTAAAGATGAGATATTGGAACTCTATCTTAATGAGGTTCCGTATGGGGGTAATAAATACGGCGTTGAGGAAGCAAGCCAGGGATTTTTTGGAAAGTCTGCAAAAGACCTTTCTCTGGCAGAAAGTGCTTATGTCGCAGCGCTTCCTCAAGCTCCGACCTACTACTCCCCCCACGGCAATAATCGAGAAGCCCTTGAGGAGCGAAAGAATGTGGTGCTTGCGCGTATGCAAGAACAGCACTATATCACCAAAGAAGAGTTTGAGAGTGCAAAAAACGAACAGGTGTCTTTTCGACCACACACCAGTGCCAGTATTAAAGCGCCTCATTTTGTGTTTTATGTGATTAATGAGCTTTCTAAGACGTATGGAGATAGTGAACTTGCGCAAGCAAATCTCAAAGTAATCACCACGCTAGATTGGGATCTTCAGCGAGAAGCTGAGCGAATTGTTTTTGAGCACGCAACAGAAAACAGTACAAAATTTAACGCAGAAAATGCCTCATTGATGGCTCTTGATCCTGAAACAGGAGGGGTGTTAGTTATGGTTGGTTCGCGCGATTATTTTAATGAAGAGATTGATGGAAATTATAATATCGGGCTCGCAAAGCGACAGCCGGGGTCTTCTTTTAAGCCATTTGCATATGCAGCCGCGCTCAAAAAAGGGTATACCGCTGAGACCGTGGTATACGATGTACATACCCAATTCTCTACCGGTTGTGATAAGACAAATCTTACTACTGAAGGGGAGTGTTATTCGCCCGGTAACTATGATGATAAATTCCGCGGACCAATGACTTTTCGCGAAGCATTGGCACAATCCATCAACATCCCTGCGGTAAAAGCAATGTATTTAGCAGGAATGAAAGAGACTATTGAAACTGCGCGGAGTATGGGTATATCCACTTTGGGTGATTATCGTCGATATGGTTTGACGTTGGTGTTGGGGGGTGGTGAGGTGTCTCTCCTTGAAATGACAAGTGCGTACGGTACCTTTGCTCGTGAGGGGTATCGGTTTCCCATCAACGCAATATCTGAGGTTCAGGATGTAGATGGAAAAATGTTGGAACAACATAAACCCGAAGGAGTACAGGTGTTGGATCAAGAGGTGGCTCGATCAATTACTGATATCCTTAAAGATAATTCTGCACGGACTCCTGCATATGGTGCGGATTCTTTTTTACATTTTCAAAACCGAGAAGTGGCGGTTAAAACAGGTACCACAAACGACTATCGTGATACATGGATTATTGGGTATACCCCAAAAATTGCAGTGGGTGCTTGGGCGGGAAACAATGACAATACCGCTATGGAGAAGAAAGTTGCTGGTTTTATTGTTGCCCCAATGTGGAACGAGTTTATGCAAAAGTATTTTGAACTACGGGGAGATTCTCCGGATTTTACCCCCCCTCAACCACTTGATCCTGGACAAAAACCAGTCTTACGCGGTGTAAAATACTACTCACCAACCA
>JAKFXP010000015.1 GCA_021731325.1 Parcubacteria group bacterium | reverse complement strand
AAGAGGGGTCATGGTGGGAGACGCCCTCGGGTTTGTACCGGGCACAGGCAAAAGAAGAGAAGCATTTCTCTTCTTTTGGGCACGTGTACATGCCCTGGAGTATTCCGTTTCAGGGAAATTTCTTCATACATGGGTGGCCGTACCACGAAGATGGTACGCCGGTACCGGAAGGATATTCGGGAGGGTGTATGCGCCTCGAAGATATCTACGCAAAACAGGTATATGATCTGATGGAAGTAGGTATGCCGATATTGGTGTTTGAAGATGCACAGGTCGCAGGGGATGCGTATACCTATACGTTACAAGCACCCGCCGTGAGCGCGCAGGGGTACCTGGTGGCTGATTTGGATAGTAACTTTGTGTTGCTTGCGGGGAATAGTGCGCACCGGTACGAAACGTCTCTCCTTAGTACGTTCATGTCGGTCTTAGTCGCGAGTGAACATCAGAACATTGAAAAGCAGATATTGGTTGATGAAGGCATGGTGTCGGGGGTGGGGGTCGTGCAATCAGGCCAGTCCTACAGCCTCTATGACCTTTTCTTCCCCTTACTCCTCAATGGTTCGACTGACAGCATCGGCGTCTTTGCAGGATACTTTGGCGAGAAACGCTTTACGGCACTCATGCAAGCAAAGGCAGAAGCGCTTGGTATGAAACAGACCACGCTGTCTGGAACGGGGCGGTACGTAACCAGCAACACTACCCCAGAGGATCTCTTTTTGTTGATTAAATATTTACACACCAACCGTCCGTTTGTACTTGGTATGAGCGCCGGCAAAACCAATGTTGCGACATATGGTATACCGGCGCTTATCGCCATACCAAGCCATCCGTTTGCTGAAGAAGCAGCCTTCCTGGGGGGTGCTGCCTATGAAGCAGTAGTAGCTACTTCAACAACTGATACTGCTGCTGCGGTTATGCTGGCGTTTGCGAGCTCCACCGAAGGTAGTCGTCAAGGTACACAAGATTTGTTGAGTGTATTCGCATTACCATTTGCAGGAGAAAAACGAAATGTTGCATTTGTGGTGCTTGATTCGACAGACCCAGCACAGGATACCCGCGCCATGCGCGAATACGTGGAGCGTATGTATCAGTAATGCGGATGAGGAACTACGAGGTGGTTGCGGTGCTTGTCGTAGCGGCTGTAGGAGACGTGGTGGTCGCATCGATGCTTGATGCTGGTGTTTCTGGTTGCTTGGGGGGTAGGGAGCCTTTGGGACGTACGCCCGCACCCGGTACTGCGTTTGGAGCTATTTGTGAGCTAGAACGTTCGACTTCGGCCATACGCTGACGTTCTTCGGCAGTAGGAAGATTGTCCGGTCCGTATCGGTTAATCCATCCTCGGTAGTCGGCATACCAGTATCCGGCACTCGCAAGGAGTGTGATGATGACACCGAGGGTGAGGTATTTTTTCATACGGTAAGTATACCCCAGTGCCGCCCGCTGTGGTATACTACCTCTGTTATTGAGTAACGATACGATATTCACTATGCAAATTTTCGCAATTCTCCTCGTGGTAGTTCTCGCAGGCCTTGGTGCCGTCTGGTTTACTAAAAATGACAAAGATGACGTGGTCACGCCCACCATTCCTCCGGTAACCGAGTCAGTACCTGTAGCGCCTCCTGTACCTACGACCCCCGAGATTCCTGCAGCAGTCCCTCCCGAGACCCCTGCAGCTATGCAGTACAAAGACGGGACGTACACGAGTACTGGTGTATACAAATCTCCCGCTGGCCCTGAGAAACTCTCAGTTTCCCTCACTCTTGTGAACGGTGTCGTAACCGATGCAACGGTGACTGGTGACGCAACTAATGAAGTAAGCGTGAAGCTTCAGAAGGCATTCATTGATGGGTACCAGACACTCGTCGTGGGTAAGTCTATCGATGCTATCAATCTTACGGTGGTAAATGGCTCATCACTCACCCCTATCGGGTTTATGGATGCGCTCACCAAGATCAAAGCACAGGCACAAGCCTAAGCGACATTACTCGATCGTGTCCGAAAACAGCTCAGCAGGGAAACCCGCTGAGCGTTTTTGTTGCAGGTGCTTATTGATAATAAGGTACTCGAAAGAGAATGCAGTGAGTTGTTCGGGAGCGGTAAAAAAGAGCGCAGACGCGATGAGGTCTGCCACGGTTGCGTTCGCGGCGTATACCCATGTAGCACACACTGCGGTTGGTGAGGTGCCGGTAGCGGGATCAACGTAGTGATGTTTACCGACGCCCCAGGTACGACGATTGGTTGCCGAGGCACAAAGTGCTCCTTCGGTGAGTGATAGGGTGCCAATCGCGAGTGAGGTGTCGAGCGGGTGTTCAAGTCCGCACACAATAGGTACTGCGGGAGCAGAGGTATACCGAATGTCGCCTGATCCATTTACCAAAAAACGTAGTCGGCCGGCCGCACGTAACTGTTCGAAGATGTGGTCAACAACATACCCTTTGCCGAGCGCGCCGAAGTCAAGGAGAATGGGAGTGTGCAGGGTGATATGGGTATCGTCGACAATGGTGAGTATCTCCTCAATCGGAGGTGCTTTTCTAATGACGGTGCGTTCGGTAAACGAGTAGGTCGCATCATACCCAAGGTCAGAGAGCGTGGCGCCAATGGCCGGAGTAATTTTACCCTGTGTGGGTGCACTCACTGCTTGGTAAAGACGAAGCATGGCGGTACATTCGCGAGGGACTGTAAAAGTACCTGTTTGGGTACTCAAGGTGGTCACGAGTGAAGTGGAAATAAAGCGGGAATAGGTGCGCTCAAAGTCCTGCACGTATGCCTCCACCGCGCGCATATCTTCTGCATACACCTCGGGAGTGAGTGAGTCCCAGAGGGTAATCGTGAAGTAGCTACCAAGGCCGGGGAATGTGTGGGTAAACATGAGAGCTATTAGAGCAAAAAAGAGAGGAACTGGGAAGCCTACCGATTGACAGGTGTGAGTAGCGGTATATTCTAAGGTGATATCCGTAACCTACTCGCGTATGTCTACTGTTAGTATATACCTCAATTTTAGTCGCAATACCGAAGAAGCATTTGCGTTTTACAAATCGGTGTTTGGTACCGAATATATCGGCTCTATCGCCCGTATGGGAGAGGTGCCACCCCAAGAGGGAGTGCCACCCCTTGCAGAAGAGGACAAAAATCTGGTGATGCACGTGGCGCTTCCACTTCTCGGTAACTTTGTACTTATGGGCACTGATGCACCCGAGTCGATGGGTTTTTCCCTTACGCAAGGGAACAATGCATATATCAACCTCCAGCCTGATACCCGTGTAGAAGCCGAACGTCTTTTCGCTGCTCTCTCAGAAGGGGGAACGGTAGATATGCCGCTCCAAGAGATGTTTTGGGGGGATTATTTTGGGTCGCTCACCGACCAGTTTGGGGTGCAGTGGATGGTTAATTGCGAAGAGAAAAAAGCGTAGAGCTGACGTACTCTCAATACAAAACACACCCTGGCATTGGGTGTGTTTTGTATTGAGGTGGTATGAGGCTCGAGAGGTATTCAATACAATGCGGAGGGTATGAGATTCGAACTCATGAAGGTGTAACCCTTGCCTCGTTAGCAGTGAGGTGCTTTCGACCACTCAGCCAACCCTCCGCACTACATTGAATTGTCCTTGTGTATAGCGAACCTCTACAGTGAGGTGCTTTCGTCCTCCTCGCTCTGCTCGGATAGAACGTGTCCCACACGTTCTATCCACTCAGCCAACCCTCCGCACGTATATTGAATACCGTTCAGTACTTGTTCTGAACACTGGATATCCTACCACATTTAATGCGCGACTGCGACACAGAGGACATCGCGTGCACCGGCATCCAAAAGCGCGATTCGTGCGGCGTACATGGTGGCGCCGGTAGTGATGACATCGTCCAGAAGGATGACATGACGACCCTGTAGGATGTGGTAATCAGGGACTTTGAATGCATGGTTCATATTTTTGAGACGCTCCTGTTTGTTTTTTGACCGCGCTTGTCCGGGGGTGTGTTTGATACGCACAAGGGTGTGCGTATGTAAGCTCACGGTGGGGTCTTGCAAATCTTGTATGATCGCATACGCAATACGTTCGGCTTGATTGTACCCCCGCTCCTCTTCGCGGAATGGGTGGAGTGGTATCGGGATAAGTATCGGTAAGTCAAAACCACCAAGCATTCGTTTGTCGGCGAGTTCTTCGATCAGGAGGGGGGTAATGGCTTGTCCGAGTACCGTTGCGGCGCGTACATGGCCGCGGTATTTTGCGGCGTGTATCGCATTTCGTACCAGAGTATTTTGGTAGGGCAAGGGAGCAAGCATGGTGGTGCCAAAGCGGGTAATGGGTGGATGCGCGAGACGAGAGAGTAGTGCTGGTTCAACCACGTCCAACCATGCGTCACGTTCATGAGTTGGAAACAGTGTCTCGTATACGATACGAAAGGCTTGTAGAAGTGTTTTTACCATGATAATGAATGTGTGGGGGAAAATACGCTATACTATAGGTATAGCATAAGGTACGCTTACACTACTATGTCACTTTTTGATCAAGCAAAACTATTGTTTCAGCAGAGTGGTATGGGTAAACAAGACCCGAGTGTGCTCGGTATTGATATCGGATCCTCAGCAATTAAGTTGGTGCAAATACGAAAAGATAAAGGCGCGGCAATATTAGAAACCTATGGCGAAATTGCACTGGGGCCGCTCGCTGACTTGGAGGTGGGGCAGTCGACCAATCTTCCCACCGAAAAACTTGCCACTGCACTCAAAGACCTCATGCGTGAAGCAGGGGTCACCACACAAAACTGTGGCGTAGCAGTTCCTTTTTCTGCAAGTCTCCTGCGTCTCATCGAGGTACCGGCACTCGACCCGCAAAAACTCGCAACGGTGATTCCCATTGAAGCGCGTAAGTACATCCCCGTACCCATCAATGAAGTGCAGCTCGATTGGTTCGTAGTTCCCGAAGCAGAACAACGTCTCTTTGAGGGTGCCAAAGACCCTTCTCAAAATCAAGAGCTACCGGCGAATTTACAAAAACGCCTCGTACTCATCGTTGCTATGCACAATGAGACACTCCGTAAGTATACCGACGTGCTCAAACAGGTAGGCCTCACCCCCAGCTTTTATGAGATTGAGGTATTTTCGAGTATTCGTTCCACCATCTCGCGCAGCTTAGCCCCGGTTGCGATTATCGATCTCGGAGCAGCAACCAGCAAGTTGTATTTGGTGGAGCTTGGTATTGTCATGGCGTCACATGTCATTCAATCTGGATCACAAGATATCACCAAATCCCTGGCAAACGCGATGCACATCAGTATGAATAAAGCAGAGGAGATGAAGCGGCAAATTGGTATATTGAGTAGTGTACAAAATGATGAGGCGGTACGAGTGTCACATGCGGCCACCCTCACGATGGAGCATATTTTTGCGGAGGCTCGTCGGGTACTCTTAGGTTTTCAACGTAAATACAATAAAGTAATCACCAAAGTGATTCTCACAGGAGGGGGCTCTACCTTAAAAGGCTTACAAGATTTTGCACGTGAACAATTGGAGCTTGAGGTGGAGATTGCAAATCCGTTCACGCACGTGCAGTCACCGGCATTTCTTGAGGGGGTGTTAAAGCAAGCGGGTCCAGATTTTACCGTTGCCCTAGGTCTCGCATTGCGCAAATTACAAGAGAGTGAGTAATAAGTGGATAACCCCCCTAGAGGAGTGCACGGTCATCAACGTATACTCTTAGTAACGTTCACGTATGCGGTACGTTTCTTGATATGGAACCACAGTTCAATACTTCATTCATTCCAAAAAAGTCGCTGCAAGAGGATGTGGGAGGTACTACTCCTGGGAAGTACGTCAACAGAAGGTCGGTGCACGGATCCGGCTTTTACCTCATGCTCCTCATATTCATCATCACGCTCATTGGCGCAGTATCCATTTTCTTTTACACAAAAATTATTCAAGAAAGGATTGATGAAAAACGTACTGCGCTCGAACGAGCTCGATCTGCATATAAGCCAGAAGTCAT
>JAKFXP010000106.1 GCA_021731325.1 Parcubacteria group bacterium | reverse complement strand
CTTATGCGTATCCAGGTACGAGAATATATTGATTTTGTTAAAAATTTTGTACAAGGGTCGAGCATTATGACGAAAGGGTTTTATATTGTAGTACCGTATGCTCCTTCCCTTATTACTAAAGAAGAGGGGGGTAAAGGGATGTTTTCACAACTTTTTTCCTCATCACAAAACGCCGGGGGGCATCGGGTAAGTCCTGAGTTGTTTGAGGAATACCGTAGCCAAATAGAACAGCGGGTGTCGGTGGTGGTGCAGGGGTTGGCGCGCACCGGGGTGCGGGTTGCACAATTGGGTACCGAGGAGGTGGTTGAGCTTTTTTACCGTCTCTTTAATATCGGAGAGCTTGACCGCCCACTTCCGGTATCAGAACTTAGCAAAACATAGTACGGTAACATACACACCATGGGCTTATTCTCATTTCAGAAAAAAAAGTCGGACATTCCGCAGGCGATCATATCTCTTCTTCCTACTGAGATTGGTGATATGGGGAGTTTGGAGCTTAAGGACGTACTTGCTCCCTCTGCGCTACAAATTACCCCGCGCGAGCTTAATTTGGGAGAAAAGGTGGCTCGTACTTTTTTTGTAATTTCATACCCTCGATACCTTTCGGATAGTTGGTTTGCTCCGATTATCAACTTGGAGCAAGTGTTTGATATTTCGATATTTATCCATCCGGTAGATACGGGGGAAATATTAAAAAAATTCCAAAAAAAAGTTGCTGAAGTTCAAAGTCAGATACATGATCGAGAGGCGCGCGGTATGGTGCGTGACCCACAATTGGATGCCGCATACGCAAACCTGGAAACACTTCGAGACTCTTTGCAGCAAGCAGAGGAACGGTTGTTTGATGTGGGGGTATATATTTCTTTGTATGCAGCAAACAAAGATGCACTCGACAAAGCGGAGACAAGTATAAAAACACTTTTGGAATCCCAGCTGGTCTATTTGAAACCGGCACTCTTCCAACAAGAGCAGGGGTACCGCAGTATTCTGCCATTGGGTACGGATGAGTTGTTGGTGCACAATAAACTAAACTCCGCCCCTCTTTCATCTATTTTTCCTTTTATATCATTTGACCTTACTGCAGAAAAAGGTGTTTTGTATGGCATTAACTTACACAATAATTCTTTGGTACTTTTTGACCGCTATTCGATGGAAAACTATAATTCGGTACTGTTTGCAAAATCTGGCGCCGGCAAAAGTTATGCAACCAAACTCGAGGTCTTGCGCTCCCTTATGTTTGATACTGAGGTGATTGTTATCGACCCGGAGCGAGAATATGAATATATGGCAAATGCGACCGGGGGTCGATATTTCAATATATCACTTTCCTCAGACCACCATATCAACCCCTTTGATCTCCCTCAAGTACACGAGGATGAAAATCCTGCAGAAATCCTGCGTCAAAATATCATTACGTTGGTGGGACTTTTTCGCATCATCTTAAGTGGGCTCACTCCAGAAGAGGATGCGATTATTGACCGTGCCATCACCGAGACGTATGCATTAAAAGATATCACCTCCACCAGCGACTTTAGCAATCTCACCCCCCCACTCCTTTCAGACTTTGAACTCGTTTTGGCGGGCATGGAGGGGAGTGATTCACTTATGCGGCGGGTTACTAAATACACACAAGGTACGTGGGCTGGCTTTATGAATAAGCCCTCAAATGTTGATATTAACCAAAAGTTTGTGGTATTTTCGGTCCGAGACATGGAGGAGGAGCTCAAGCCTGCGGCAATGTATATCATTACGAATTATATTTGGACTTCAGTTCGTCGCCGACTACAAAAACGCTTATTGGTGGTGGATGAGGCGTGGTGGATGATGAAAAGCAATGACACCGCTTCGTTTTTGTATAGCGTTGCAAAACGTGGACGAAAATACTTCCTTGGACTTGCAACCATTACCCAGGACGTTGGAGACTTTTTGAATTCCCCCTATGGGGTGCCGATGATTACCAACTCCTCTATTCAAATCCTCCTCAAACAGTCGCCAACAGCGATAGATAGAGTGAAGGAAACCTTCAACCTTACTGATGAGGAAAAATACCTTCTTTTGGAATCCCAAATAGGGGAGGGTATCTTCTTTGCAGGAAGTAAACATGTGGCTATGAAGATTATTGCTTCGTACACCGAAGACCAAATTATCACCTCTGACCCGTCTCAACTCCTTGCTATCAAAAAAGAACGTGATCAGATGGGTAATGGGGGATGAGTACCGACTATGTGATGTATGGCAACTGAACACACACAAGAAAAAACAGTGGAGCGAGCTGCCCGACGTACTGCCCGACGTCGTGACCGTATACAAAACAATGGCCGTCCGTCTCCAGAGACCGCTTCATTTGTTGCAGTGGGGGGGCGGGTACCCTCTACGTCTGAAGTACGATATCGCATTGCTGGAACGACGAAATGGCTTATGTTGTTAGTTGCACTTTTTTTTGACCTATTCCCCTTACTTGCGCTAGTGACCATAGTAGTTATTACGTTATCTACCGCTGGAGTGAGTATGGATACCTTGGTGCAAGCAAACGCTGCTTGTGGAGACAAAACAAAAGTGGCTATTAACCTTATTGCGGCTGGTAAATGTGCGTATTATGGAGGCGCCACTCTTGTATTTGGCGGCCTCTCTGCAATTGCGGCATTGTGGTTCTTGGGTCCGGTAGTATATCTTGCAACTTCGTTTTTAAGTGCCGTACTTGCTATATTGCTCTTTTTTGCATGGTTTTCCATAAAAAAAGTGCCTTATTTTTCCCTCAAAAGTGGTCGCTTGCAGGTTGCACTTTTTACGTTGTTGGTAGAAGTAACCCCTTTTACCAGCTGGCTGCCGGGGATTACGTTTTTAACCTGGCGACAGATCCGTATTTCTCGAAAAGAAGATAAAGAAAAAGTGTCAAAATAGGTCAAAGTTATCCTCATCGAGACAATTAAGCTGGTGTGGCATTGATGTATACTAATAGGTACGTATCATACATATGTATTTACTCTCAAGAAGCTCGGGTTTGCCCACCATACTGTCTACTGCATTTAGTTTTATTTTTGTGCTTTTGTGTGGCGCCACCCCCCTCGTGAGTATGGCGCAGTTTGAAAAGATGGGTGCTAGTGGCCCAAGCATCCAACTTACCCCCGCATATCCCGCTCCCGGGCAAAAGGTGACCGCTACACTCACCTCGGTGCGGCAGTTGGGCACACATTACGTGACGTGGACGCTTGATGGGGTAGTGGTGCAGCAATCTGCTGGAGGGGTTACCTATACATTTACTGCAGGTCCAGCTGGTACTCGTCTCAATTTATCTGCGGTCGCAACAGACGAATCATCAGCAACTATATCCGCTCAAAAGTCCGTATCCATCAATGACGCATTTATTGTGTGGGAGGCTCAAACATATACCCCTCCTTTGTTTCGCGGACGAGGACTTATGAGTCCTGGCTCCACCGTTACCGCCATGGTAATACCAAACATATACGACAACACGGGCACCCTTTACGACCCAAAAAAACTCGTCTACACATGGCGCGTTGATGCGGGCGCAAAACCTCATGCGGTGGGCACTGGTCTCACTTCGGTATCCATAAAAAATGAACGTTTATTTAAGACGCTTCGGGTTTCCGTAAATATCCAAACTGCCGGGGGTACGGTGGTGGCAACGGTATTTACCGAAATTCCTCCCGTACAGCCTGAAGTACTCTTGTACGAGGACAACAAATTACTTGGCACACAGTATGCACATTCCCTTCGTGGAGAGTATCAGTTGTCAGCCTCGGAGGTTACGGTGTTGTCCGAACCATATTACATGAGCACCTCAGCACGAGATGCAGAAAATCTACAATACGTTTGGCAAATTGGTTCAGTGACTGAAACAAACCCGGGAAGCATTATCCTCCGACCTGAGGGAGCTGGTTCTGGTAGAGCGACACTTGGTGTAACAATCACCAACCGCGAGTATTTGACCCAACGGATACGGGGTGAGTTGTCGATATTATTTAGTTCAAATACCACTCGAGAGCAATCCAACTCTAAAACCACTGCATTATGAAACATTTCATCCCTTCACAGGTTGGTATTCTCTTATTATCGGTAACTGTTGCACGTGCTGAATTTATACCTTTATCACCTGGTTTACCTATTTTAGGGCGTTCTTTGAGCGGAAATTTACCAACACTCATTAACACATTAGTTGGTTTGTCGGTTGCAGTTGCAGCGGTACTTGCAGTTATTATGATTGCAATTGGTGGTTTTAAGTATATGACTACTGATTCTATGTTTACTATGGGGAGTGCAAAGGAGCAGATTACCAACGCAATTGTTGGCCTCCTTATTGTGTTGGCGGCAATCCTGATACTGAAAACAATTAACCCTAATTTAGTATCAATGAACTTGTTCAATCCTGACGCCCTTCCTAGCTGATTACCTTTGTATTATGCGTAACAGAAACTTTATTTTAGGTATCGCATTTGTGTTAATTGTTACCCTTGGTGCAATAGTGGGAGTATTCCTATACAATCCCAATCCACCCACCACCGAAGAAACTGGTGCACTTTTTGGAGACACCTCAGCACTGCGTGAAAGTACACAAACTGAAAATGGAGGCGACTTTGGAAATGTGCAGGAGTTGTTGGGGCAACAGACAAGTGGGGGGCAGCCTGCACCATCACTACGCCTCGTAGCTGAGGTTCCAGTTTCTGGTGCTGGGGTATATCGAGCAGGTACCGAGTCGGGGTCTCTTGAGTTTGTTCGATATGTCGAAAAAAGTACTGGTAATATTAAGGAGACTATGCTGGCTACGGTAGAACCAGTAACTACTCTTTCTCAAAAGACCTTGTTGCGTACCGCACGGGCGCTCTGGTCTCCTACTGGCAGCTCTACATTGATCCTACGTCTCAATGACGCTTCTGATTTGGTGTTTGGGTACTTGGGACTATTGGAGCAAAGTACTGACGGACAATCGATATTAAATGGCAGGCCACTTCCTAATGAAATTATCTCTGCGGCCTTCTCTCCTGCCAATAATCTTGTTGCGTATCTCCTCCCGAACGGGGACGGCTCAACACTCTTTACTGAAGAGGTGCGTACCGGCGTACGTACCGAATTGTGGTCATCACCACTCCAAGACCTCACGGTGCGATGGGATGGTGTTGGTATCCTTGTGTACACCAATCCAACATCCCGTGGAGATGGGGTGGTATGGTACGTTGATCAAAAAAGCGGAAAACAAAGCGTATTTCTTGGTGGAGAGGTTGCTTTGGCTGCAAAACAAAATATTGATGGAACGAAGACTCTCTATTCCTTTATAGAGGATTCTGGTACCCAATCTCTTCGAGTTCGTGATGAACAAACGATGGAGGTATCATACCTTCCCATGGCAACGTTGGTTGATAAATGTGCGTGGAGTACTAAAAATCCTCTCTTTGTATATTGTGCAGTGCCTCGATCCCCTTTACTTAAGGAATCTATTGATGAAATATACAAAGGGACGGTTACCACCGATGATGTTCTTTGGCAATTTAATGTTTCTTCAGGGGAAGCTACTCAATTGGTTGATTTGTACGAACAAACAAAGGTTCGTTTGGATGTCGAGTACCCGTTTGTAAGCAGTAATGGACAATATCTACTCTTCCAGACGAGGAAAAACGACTATCTGTGGAGTCTCCAGTTACCCGACATTTCCACACCCCCCTCTTCCTCTGCCACCAGCACTATCTCTGAGGAGTAGGTTCTGTTTTTTTGTACGTAAGGATGATGTGCCGCATGGTACTCATCCCTGCTGATTCTGTTTCTATGTCAGAATCTTCACTAAAGAGGGTGTGGATGATCATTCGCTCATATGAATTCATGGGTGGCAATGCTACACTCGTGTGGAGTGTGCGTACCTGTTCAGCAAGTGCTCGCGCTTTTTGCTCAATATCTTCTATGTGTCCCACGTGGTATCCATTTACATCAACAATGAATTTGTACTCTTTGAGAGCTGGTATTCGTTCAGTGTAGCGTCTGAGGAT
>JAKFXP010000008.1 GCA_021731325.1 Parcubacteria group bacterium | reverse complement strand
GAGGGGGTGAGCGGTTTACCGTACGTGGCCGGGGTGAACTCCATATTGCGATTTTGCTTGAGCAGATGCGCCGAGAGGGATATGAGTTGCAGGTGAGTCAGCCACGGGTTATCGAAAAGAATGTGGACGGGGTACGTATGGAACCGTTTGAGGAAGTGACCGTGGATGTGCCTACTGAAAATCAAGGGGTGGTTATTGAAAAATTGGGTCTTCGCGGCGCACGCATGATATCAATGGAGCCGCATGATACGCGCGTGCGCGTCGTGCTCGAGGGTCCAACGCGAGGACTGTTCGGGTACCGCTCTCAGTTTGTGATGGATACGAAGGGTGAGGGAATTCTTGCAACGCAGGTGTTGGGCTTTCGTCCCTATGCAGGACCAATTTCTCATCGCGCGGAAGGAAGTATGATTTCACAGATAACGGGTAAAGCCCTCGCCTTTGCTCTTGATAATCTTCAGACGCGTGGCGTACTCTATATCAAGGAAAACACCGAAGTGTATGAAGGACAGGTGATTGGTAATACGAGTAAGGGTGACGAGATGACGGTGAATCCCACCAAAGGTAAGCAGCTCACCAACATGCGTAGCAAGGGCACGGATGAAGCAGTGAAGCTCATTCCCCCAAAACTCGTAACGATTGAAACGGGTCTTGAAATCATGGCCGAAGATGAATACCTGGAAATCACTCCTCAGTCTGTTCGTTTACGCAAACAGGCATTGACCGAACAAGACCGCGTGCGATCTAAACGCAGTAGTTAATACCTCACCTCCGTCAATCGGTACCCAAGCGTGGTGATTAACCGCGCTTGTCGTGCATAGGAAGACAGGGTAGGATACTAGTATTCACCTATGTCATTGACCTCGTTTTTCAGTAGCAAAAAGACGGTTCTTATCGTTGAGGATGATGTGACGCTCCGCGCCACGCTCGAAGAGCGGTTTCGTGAAGGGGGATACCATGTCCTCGTTGCGGGGGATGCGGAAGAAGTATTGTTACTGGTTGCCAACAAACATCCCGATGTGCTTATTTTGGATCTTATTCTTCCCCTTAAAGACGGCATCACGCTTCTTGAGGAATTACGATCGTTAGAGTGTACAGTGCCCGTATTTCTCCTCTCAAACCTTCTTGGTTCGGGTGAGTTGCGCAAAGATGCGGAACGCTTGGGTGCATCATTTCACAACAAGTCATCCACCTCTCCCGATGATTTGGTGGCATTGGTAACAAAAACACTTACAGAACTTAATAAGTAATTGGTATGGGTATTTTAAGTAAAATTTTTGGTAATAAAATAAAAAAGGTGTTGTTGGTGGAAGATGATGTGCCATTGCGCAAATTTATGGCAGACCGGTTACTCGAAAATGGTTTTGATGTCATTGAAACAGGGGATGGTACCGGCGCGGTCGAGCTTATTGTAGAACACCATCCTGACGTCGTCGTCCTAGATGTTATGTTGCCGGGCAAAAATGGCATGCAGATTTTGGCAGAGTTTCGTGAAGTAGATAAAACTACTCCGGTGGTCATGCTCACCACATTGTCCGGAGAAGGGGGACTTCGACTCAAAGCGAGCAAACAAAACGCCGTATTCCTCAATAAAGCAGACACCTCCCTTGAGGTGGTTATTGACACCATTGTTCGTAGTGTAGAAAAAAAACAAGCTTAATTATACGGTACAATCTCATGCCTTCTATAGATCACAATGCACTCTTATTACAAGTTATGGCACATGACTTACTCGCGCCGTTGACGGCGATTAAGTGGCAATCCGAAATCATTGCAAAAGAAGGTCTAGGTGCACCAAAGTTTGCGGAGCGGGTGCAGGGGGTGCAAGATGCCACACAACTCGGCATTTCTCTCACCAAACATGCCCATGTGGCGGGACGTGTACTTACGGGATCGTACGAACAGGATATCACTCACACCTCGTTGACTGATATCGTGCGGGTTGCCGTGCTTGATTTGCGGTATCAGTATGAGCGACACGGACTGACGCTTGAAATAGATATTGATTCCGATGCAACCGAATACGACATCGACGTAAATCTCTTGCGGCTCTATGTATGGTCACTTGCAAAATTCTTTCTCTCAAGTGCTCCTGCGAATACTACCGTTAGTTTTCGTGGTATATCCGCCCCAAACGCAGAAGGAAAAAACCTCTTTGTATTGATTGGTATGGCACCCGGTATCCCTGAGACTGACGCCTGCGTTACCGCTTTTTCTGCGGAAGAAGCGAATGGTGCCTATGACCAAGCCTTTGTGTTTTCAAAACTCGTTCATACCGTCTCACCTTTGCTCGGTGCACAAGTGAGTGCGAGCGCACAGGGAGGTAACCAGTTGGTCATCGAAACATCCTTCGATCAGTTGTAGGCGAGGTACGTGTGTACAATATAGCCACGCACGGGCTTTGTTTGGAGTATACTGAGCATCATGACAAAACGATCATGGGTGTCCATTGGGACACTCCTTCTTATCGGTGGCGGATGGTGGTATGTATCTTCTCGACCATCAGAACCAGTGTATGAGACGGCTACGGTAGTACGCAGTTCGGTAGAAAATACCGTGTCAGTCACCGGACATCTTGAGCCGGTCGATCGTATCAGGCTTTCATTTCCCCAAGGAGGTCTCCTTGCAGAGGTGTATGTACATGAGGGTGAATCGGTGCAGGCAGGGGGCTTGCTTGCAGCACTTGACCAGGGTGAATTGGATGGGGTGTTGCGTGAAGCACGGGCACGGGTAGTACGAGAACAGGCCATACTTGCCGAACTCAACGCACCCCTTACTCCAGAAGCATATGCTGTCGAAGAGGCTTCGGTCAAAGAAGCACAACAGGCAGAGCAAAACAGTAAGGAACATATGCGTACTAGAGTTGCGAACGCGTTCGCCGTTGCCGATGATGCGGTGCACGAAGAAGCAGATGAACTGTTTACCGGAAAAACAATCGGTACCAAGAAGTTTGGGGTTCGGTTTTCCTATGGTACGACTGAGTACGTGGTACACGGCACGGCGATTGAAGAAACCGCACTCACGGAAAAACGACAGGACATCGAGGTTGTTATCGAGCACATGCGCGAGCGTATGGATGATACGACGAGTCCGGTGCACGAGCTCGCCCAAGAAACTGAACAAGATCTCGTCACTATCGAATCTTTTTTGACCGAATTAGCGGGGGTGGTAAACACGTATATCCCTAGTGATGTGAGTGCACAGACGGTGTATGAAAGTTACCAATCTTCGGTTGCAAATGCGCGTACCGCAATAGCGAGTGCTCGGAGTGAGGTGCGTGCGGCACAAGCAAGCTATGATGCGGCGATAGCCGCCCGGGTACGGGTTGAGGAAGGGTCTACAGAAACACGCGCCGGCGCCACCCCGTCGGCACAACGAGTGCAAGAAGCGTCACTGCGTGTTGCCGAAGAATCGGTTGCGCGGGCACGCGAAGCCGCTGATACCGCACTGCTATATGCGCCATTCCCGGGTACCGTTGCAAACATTGTGCCACATGTGGGTGAGACCGTTGTAGCCCATAGTACCATTGCAGAACTCCTTACGGTTGGCGCGTATGAAATTGAACTCTTTATTCCCGAGGCTGATATTGCGCGCATCACGATCGGTAACAAAGCAAAAGTTACCTTTGATGCACTCGATCGCACACAGGTGTTTGATGCCGAAGTGGTGCGTATTGCATTGGTCGAAACAGTACGTGAGGGAGTACCTACCTACAAAACGCGCCTTGCGCTTATGACCTCGCCCCCGGCGGATGTTACTTTGCGGCCTGGCATGACTGCAGATGCAGAGATCACGACGGATGTACGATCGGAGGTGCTCTCGGTACCCACTCGAAGTGTCATTACCGAGGAGAGACGGACGTTCGTACGTATTTTGCAACCAAACAAGACGCTCGAAGAACGAGAGGTGGTGACCGGCTTACGTGGGTCAGAAGGAACGATAGAGATTACAGAAGGACTTTCGGTGGGCGAAGAGGTGGTGGTATTCGTGCAGGAAGACGTTTAAGACCATGAACTATCTCATTGAAGCGGCGGATCTTGCAAAAACCTACCCAGACGGTACTCCTGCACTGCGACAAGCGAGTTTTTCAATACAGAAGGGTGAATTTGTAGCGATTATGGGGCCAAGTGGGTCGGGCAAATCGACCTTGCTGCACATACTCGGATTTCTTGATCCGCAAACGGCGGGCACGTATCGATTTAAGGGTCACACCTTGCACGAGCTTTCTGATGATGCGGTTGCACGGGTGCGTAATGAGGACATGGGCTTTGTGTTTCAACAGTTCAATCTGTTACCCCGCGAGACGGTGCTCGAAAACGTGTATCTCCCGTTGTACTACTCGGAGGTACCCAAGCCCGAGTGGCGTGCACGCGCAACGCAGGCGGTTGCACAAGTGGGGTTGCTGCATCGGATCGATCACGAAGCGTATATGCTCTCAGGTGGTGAGAAGCAACGGGTGGCGATTGCTCGTGCACTCATCAACAAACCTGAGCTTATATTTGCCGATGAACCAACAGGCAACCTTGATAGTGCCTCGGGATTGGGCGTTATGGATATTCTCGCCACACTTCACAGCGCAGGTCATACCGTTATTTTGATCACCCATGACGAGGATATTGCTCGTCGTGCAAAGCGCATGCTCATCATTCGAGACGGTGTGCTAGTACAAGACACCTCTCTCTCACCGCTATGAAATACACGTATGCACTCGAACTAGCGTTTCGTGGCGTGACCGGCAAGCCCTCACGTACCTTTCTTACCTTACTGGGGATTGCGATCGGGGTTGCCGCCGTCATATTGATCGCGTCATTGGGTAATTCGACCAAAGTACTCATCTTGGGTGAGATACAGGGACTTGGCGCGGACATATTTGTGGTGCAGGCGGGTAGGGAAGTCGAGGGGCCGAATGACTTTACCGAGACACTCCTCTCGGATTCTATCAAGGAACGTGATCTTGACGCATTGGCACGGAGTGCAAATGCGCCCCATATCACCACGGTCTCACCTGTTGTCATTGTAACCGGCTCCGTGTCGTACGGTAATGAAACTGCATCACCTGATATTATTGGAGGAGATGCTTCGTTTTTTGGTCGTGTATATGATGCGGTTCCAACCAAGGGGGTAAGTTTTGGTGAGGAAGAGATAAAGCAACGTGCATTTGTAGCGGTCATCGGTGCAAAGGTAGCAGAGGAGTTGTTTGGTAACAATGATCCAGTGGGTGAAAAAATTACTATCAAAGATCAAAAATTTCGCGTGGTGGGAGTGGTTCCCAAAAAAGGGCAGGTTGGGTTTGTTAATTTTGACGAAGCAATTTTTATACCGTACTCAACCGCACAAACGTACCTACTCGGTATCAATCATTTTTTTGAACTCATTGTACAGGTGGACGATCCAGCAAATTTGGCGCGTACCACGCGTGATGTAGAAGCAACGTTACGCGACACTCATCGACTGGAAACAGGGGATACTAACGACTTTAAGATACGCACCCCCGAAGCCTTAATGAAGCAGATTGGGACTATTCTCGATGTACTCACGATATTTTTATCGGGTGTTGTGGCGATAGCGCTTGTGGTGGGAGGTATTGGGATTATGAATATGATGCTTGTTTCGGTAACTGAACGTACCCGCGAGATTGGGTTACGGAAAGCGGTCGGTGCGACCGATAGCGACATTCTTTCTCAGTTTTTGTTTGAAGCGGTACTCCTTACCTTTTTTGGTGGCGCGGTGGGCATCATGGTAGGCGATGTGCTGGCATATGTGTCGAGTGTTGCTATTCGGTCATTCTCAACACTCAATTGGAGTTTTACATTTCCGTACCAGGCTGCCCTTGGGGCGCTCCTGTTTTCGGTGGTGATTGGCCTCGTGTTCGGTATTTATCCCGCGAAAAAGGCATCAAAAAAGAGCCCGATGGAGGCGCTGCGGTACGAATAAGTATACGGCGCTGCGGGACACGTGCGCCTAAAGCCAATCTCGTCGTGAGAATATGTACCATACGCCCGTCATCGTGGCGATGATACCGATAGCGAGTATAGAGAAGACGTGGGGTGACTCTTGGTATGGAATGGGAACGTTCATGCCGTAGAGCGAGCCGATGATGGTCGGGA
>JAKFXP010000004.1 GCA_021731325.1 Parcubacteria group bacterium | reverse complement strand
GCGCCACATGTCGAAACAGCAACTCCAACAGACGTCCAAGTCTCTGTTGGAGTTGAATCCCACTCAAAGGAAGATGCGGTAAAGCGGGAATTAGTCCCGGCGCATATGCGTGATCAGGTGGTATATAGAGCAGAAATAAAATCACAAGATCGCCTGTCGCATGTAGAAACCTTGTTGCAGGCAGTACGTGAAGATGAGCCCGTAGTGTCAGAAGTACGAGTTGAGGTTGAGCTTGCAAAGCAAAAACTTGCAGAGGCAAAAACGTACACAAAAGAAGGTGATTTGGGTAATGCATATCGCATCTATCGCGAAGTTGCAAATACGTTGCAGAATGTTGGACAAGTGTTGGAAATGCATCGCATGTTCTCGATTGAAATTCGTCCCCGTGTGGATGGGGAGGAGCAGAGTCATACACCTGAAGTGGATATTCAAAAGCTTTTTGAAGAAACATCAATAGCTATTAATCAAGCGCGTACGGCACTAATCACCGCAAAGGGGTTGAATGACGATGTGTATGAAAGGGCAAATACGCGAATCAAAGATGCTTCGGCAAGTCTTTTGCGAGGAGACATTGCCCGTTCTCTTGGAGAAAATACCTCTGCTCGTAATCTGTACAAAGACGCACAACACTCAGCGGAGTATGTACAGGAGATTCTTACCGAGGGACATCCTGAAGAAGATGTCCAAGGAGCAGAGGTAATACAGCAGGTAGAATCAGCGCAAAGCAACAATATGTCGGATGCAGAAACGCCAATCATACACCTCTTGTCTACACATACGGATACTATTGAAATACTCACGGGGACTGTTTCGGGACTCAGGTGTGCAAAAATATCATCGTATCTATTGCAGCAGTCGAGCAGTACTAACCCAGCACCCACACTGGTGTTAGAATCAACATCGTATAACCCAATTCAGTGTAAGAAGGAGGTGGGTAATACTATGTTTACCCTCTCTAGCTCAACACCAATACATGCTCGCTCGTTACGGGCGGTAGTATTAGATGGTGTTGAACGACCATTCACCATTCGAGAAGAATCAAGTGTGTATGGAACAGATACGGTACGCAGTACCGTAGATGAACGGATACATGCCCAAGAAGGCATGTTTAACCGTGTCTTTGACGCAGCGCAAGGCATGTTTTCTCCGAAGCCATAACAGCTTGCTGTCTATTGGCACATTGCCAAAACTCTGGTAGAGTTACAGATACACAGAACAACAGCTAGTGTGTTTTATTGAATAATTACTGATTCTCCGTTCTGACTGCAAGCGCTTTACTTATGTGCGAACTACCAATTTCCTTATTATACCGCAGCTCTGACAGCAGGTGTGCTGTACGGATGGACGACGCTTCTCGGAAATTGTAATTCAAAAAAGCCCCTGCGGCCGTGCGGTGATTCACCTGTACGCTATGTCGCCTATATTAACTATATTACTTGCACTCGGACTCGGTGCTGCGGGTGTAGCCGGAGGCTACTACTTACGATACATTGTATCCGCGGGAAAAAAAGGTTCGATGGAACTAGAGATTAAGCAAATGATGCTTGAAGCAAAGGAGCAAGCAAAAAAAATTGAAGGGGAAGGGGAAGAAAAGATTGAAATCCGAAAAAAAGAGTCCGAAAAAGACATAAAAGAAAAGGAGGATTTTCTAAAAAAAGCAGAACTGCGCATCCTCGATCGTGAGGCGTTTTTGGATAAACGACAACAAGATCTCGACAAGGAGATTGAACACGTTAAAAAGAAGATAGAAGAGGTGCATGTGGTGAAAGGTCGCGTTGAAGAGCTTAAAACGACACAAGAAAAAGAGCTTGAGCGGGTGGCAGGACTCTCCAAAGAGGAAGCAAAACAAGAGCTCATGGCTGTTTTGGAGAAGCAGAGTCAAGAAGATATGATGGTTCGTCTTCAGAAGCTTGAAATATATGGGCGCGAAAAACTAGAGCGAAAGGCACAAGATATTCTCACCACTGCTATTCATCGTCTAGGAAACGCAGTAACCACTGATGTGGTGACTACCTCCATCGCGCTCCCCAACGAAGAGATTAAAGGTAAAATTATCGGTAAAGAAGGAAGAAATATCCGCGCATTTGAACGTGCCACAGGCGTTGATGTACTAATTGACGACACACCAGGCTTAATCACTTTGTCTTGTTTTGACCCAATACGTCGTCAAGTTGCACGGGTCGCTCTCGAAAATCTCATTGCAGATGGGCGTATTCAGCCCGCAAAGATTGAGGAATCAGTGCTCAAGGCTACTGACGAAATAAATCGTATCATCAAAGAAAAAGGGGAACAGGCTGCGTACGAGGCGGGAGTTATTTCGCTTGATCCACGTGCGCTTATGATTGTAGGGCGTCTCCACTTCCGAACGTCGTATGGACAAAACGTCCTTCAACACTCAATTGAAATGGCACATATTGCGGGTCTCTTGGCGGAAGAATTAGGAGCTGATGTACAAATTGCTCGCGCGGGTGCATTGGTGCACGATATTGGGAAAGCGCTTGATCATGAGGTGCAGGGTACCCATGTTGAAATTGGCCGCCGTATCTTGCAGAAATTTGGGGTGGATGAGCGCATTATTAAAGCGATGCAGTCACATCATGAGGAGTATCCGTACGAAACACCCGAATCAATCATTGTGCAGGTTGCGGACGCTATTTCTGGCGGTCGTCCAGGTGCGCGTCGTGATTCTGTTGAGAATTACCTTAAGCGACTTCAAGATCTCGAAGATATCGCAAATAGTTTCCCTGGTATTGAGAAGACCTACGCCATTAGTGCAGGACGAGAGGTGCGCATATTTGTACGACCAGGCGAAGTAAGTGATCTTGAGGCACTTGAGTTGGCTCGTAATGTGGCGCTCCGTGTCGAACAAGAGCTCAAATACCCAGGTGAGATAAAAATCGCTGTGTTGCGCGAAAGTCGTGCAGTTGTTTTTGCACGGTAGTATCGAGTAAGTGCAAAAACCATTGCAAGTTATCAACTAATGTGTCATAACAGAAATACTAGCTGTTTTGTGCACAGCGACCGTGGTGACTGTTTTTTACTGCTCCATGCATAGATATATTCACTTAACGTATTAAGTGGGTGTGGTATGTAGGTGACAATCTATAGGTATATGCACAACCCGGTCTCTGTGTAGGCCATACGCTTTACCAAGCACACATCTCTCGGTATGGTAGAAATAAATCATATATAAAGCCGTATATTAGCAATTTTGAGGCGGTTGGTGTGTGCGGTAGGAGATACTGCGTTGAACAGGTGCCACGAATATGCTGCTCTAGCGGTGTGCATACGGCCGTATATGATAGCAGAATATAATTGTTGAGTGATGGTGCATATAAAATATCCTGCACATTTTGTATAGTTGCATAAATATATAAGTGAAACACAGGGCTATTGCAGTCAAAACCGCGTACGGTATACTTTTTTTAGGAATCACACATCACGTGGTCCGCCATTAGAGGAGTAGTTAGCTAATAGTATCTCCATGAATAAAGCAGATATCATTGCCAAAGTGCACGATGTGCTCGGCGGCACAAAAGCGGATGCGGAGCGCGCAGTTGAAACCATGATCGATTCGATTACGGGAGGTCTTAAAAAAGGGGATGAGGTTTCTATAGCAGGTCTTGGTATCTTTTCTACCAAGGTGCGACCTGCTCGCACCGGTCGCAATCCTCGTACCGGAGAGACAATTAGTATTGCAGCAATGCGCGTACCAAAATTCCGCGCAGCAAAAGGACTCAAGGACGCAGTAAAATAAGCCACATTGGTTTTTACAAAAAACCCACCATCTCGGTGGGTTTTTTGTATTTTGACCTCGAGGCTGTGCTCGCGTATGCTTAGAGTCCATGAAACGAGCCTTTGACAACCATGCTTTGAAATATATCCTCGGGTTTGTACTGGTCTTTGCATTTCGTCTCATACCGTTCCGGGTGCCCAACATAGAGCCCGTTATGGCTACCATGATGCCCTTTGCAAAGCACATAGGCGCGTGGGGTGGGTTCCTCTTCTCATTCTTCTCTATTGTACTCTACGACTCAGTTACGAGCGGGTGGGGTATCTGGACGCTCGTAACCTCCCTTGCGTACGGTGTGCTCGGTGTGGGGGCACATCTCTTCTTTAAGAAGAGAGAGAGTACCCCAAGGAACTATATGGTATTTGCGGTATGGGGTACGCTTTTTTATGATGCAGTGACCGGCCTCACCATCGGCCCCCTTGTGTGGAATCAACCCTTTATGATGGCATTGGTTGGTCAAATACCTTTCACACTCTTACATCTCGCAGGAAATATAACCTTTGCAGCACTCCTCAGTCCGTTGGTGTATCGGTATATTGTTTCTAATCCTCAACTAGAGCGTAAGAGGGTGTTGCAAAAGTTGGTTGTGTAGAGAGTTGCGACGCTTTGTGACAAATTAATGAGTGTTATAGTGTATACATGAGCCCAGAGAATAATACGCAGAAATTGATGATAGAGACTCCGCATAATGAGACCAATAAAGATATTGTCGACACTACTCACGTTGAGGGTTCAATACATCAAGATGAGTTTCTTGCGGCACATGAAGATGTATTCAAGAGTGGGCAAGCAATACGTATTGACGAAACAAAAGAAGAGTACGATGAGCGCATTCAGGGTATGTGGGATAACCGACGAGCACAACTGCTAGCGGAACGCACTCCAGATAATACGTCGACTGTGTCTGAAGTTGAACCAAGTGTGGCACGTTGGTTGAGTCATCCCAAGATTGAGGAGTACGCTAGACGTTATAAAGCGGGAGAATCTATTGATTTATTGCTCCAAGGTCAAAAAGATATAGAGGAGAAGAGATTGGCAATTGAGATACTTGCACCGACCTTGGTTGATGAAAGTGCTACAGCTATTGTGTCTGAGGGAGCACTTGCTCCGGAAGTTGAAGACACTCTTGGAGAAGGTGGTCAGGAATCACCGGGTCTCATCATCGACCCAAGCTTTGAAAAGCTCAAAGGGTGGCCAGCAAGCTATGAATTGGCTCGCGTAGCGCAGAATGAAGGCGTAGATCTCACAGTGCTTACGCGGGAGGACTATGCGGCCTACGCCATCGACCACGGACTGTCTATAGATGACTCACAATTGCGCGCAGCAAACTGGCAGCGCATGGAAACCTCACCAGAGAATATTATTAAGAAGCGACAAGAGTTAGAACGCTGGTTGCCGGAAGAAATCCGTAATGCATTCGATGAGTTTAGTCGAAAAACACTTGCGCGCGCTGGCCAAGAAAATCGTGAAATTGCGCATGGTGTACGTGTGCGTCAAGGTACTAAAGACAGTAACTCATGGTTATTTTTCGGTATAAACAATGGTACTGGTGAGCGAGGTGAAGAGACATATAAATCATACCTTACGTTTAAAGACCTCTCTACATTTACACCCGTACGTTTTATCGAATACTTGGAGGCGCTTCAAGATGCTGGCTATGATGGCGACGTAAAGACCTTTCAAGAGCTTGAACAGCAAGGGTTAGCTTTGCATGATCAGGTAGTGATGCACGGCGCCTCTGCAGAGGATGCGGCACTCGCGACACAAGTTGCCGAGCAGTATTTTGGAAATGACCTTGCAGAGGTGAGTTCTGGCCGCGATGCAGTGAGTGAGGATGGGAAAGAGTATAGCTATAGTCAGATCCTTTCTCAACACATCGCCTCTGCTATTGGGGAAAAGTACAAGCAATTTCACCAGCTTCAACAAGCTGATTATCTCAAGACCACACCTACATAGTTACGCGCGACATGGTTTGATGTAGCAAATAGGCACGTTTTTTCATATCCACTTTGTTCGTTTTGTGCCTCCACCAGGAATCGGTCACAACTCACTAACCATTTTGCTCCAAGTATTCGCAAAATGCTAAGTGGTTGCTACCCCCGCTCGGCTGTGCCTATGGCACATGCCTTGTGCGTTTCGATTCCTGACGCGGGCAAAGCAGTTTGCCCGCTGTGGAGGCACAGTCCTCACTTTGTTCGTTTTGTGCCTCCACCAGGAATCGAACCTGGATCGCAGCCTTCGGAGGGCCGCATTCTATCCATTAAACTATGGGGGCAATCGCTTTAGATTACTCTAAGTATTTCTTTTTTGCCAACTTTTCAGGCAGAT
>JAKFXP010000052.1 GCA_021731325.1 Parcubacteria group bacterium | reverse complement strand
TTGACACCCGTTTTCTACGCAGAAGCCCCAACTTTTGCTGCGAGGATAAAATCATTTCGTAGTACTCTGTATACGAAAAACAAGAACTCATACGTTATTTCATCACCGCCGTGAGTCCCAAAAAGGTACCGTACTGTTTCGCTGGGACTTCGAGACGCTTTTGATCCTTCTCGGTAAGGGTGGTGAACGGGTTGAGCGTTATGACCAGTCGATCTTTTTTTATCTCCTTTTTCCAGGTGCCGACCACCTGCCCGTCTAGGACAATCGTCGAGAGGAACATGCCGTTGCCCCCCGGCACGATGCGGTTGGTGTGCTCACGCGGCAGTGCTGCACTGCGGTCTTGGTACCCGAGCATGTACTCATCAAACCCCGGGAGCAGGTACGCACTCTTTTCTCTACTACTTGGTATAGCCACTTTCTTCATCCAGTACTCCTTACCGTCGACTTTTTTACTCACAAGGAGAGTGCCGTTTGCCAACAAGCCCGCCTTTGCGTCAACAGAGGTCAGCCCCGACCACCACATAAAGTCTTTGAGTGTAGCCGGCCCGTGGCTCATAAAATATCGCTTCGCAAGCTCGGCGATTCCCTCCTCGCGGGTGAGGGGATGCGCATCGGGTACCCACTCTTCGAGCAGTACAAACGTCTGTTCACTCCCCTGCATCGGACCCATGCCAAGTACACCAGTCTGTGAGAGATGCCAGAGTATGTGGTACCCTCGACCGCCCTGGGTACCCACAGCATTCTTTTCGAGAAGTTGCATGATATTCGCGCGCGTTAGTATCGCACCACCGTGGAGTGCACTCGTAAGGAGTGTCCGACACTGTGCAAGTGCCGCATCGGTCAAACCAAGTCGTGCACGACGCGCGGATGCGCCACGGATCAGGCGGTCGGCCGACAACGCGACGTGCCACGCGGCATCACGCGCGGGAACAAAGTGGAGCGTGCCTCGCTGAGGCCAGGTACGCACAATCTGTCGCTTTTCGATAGCCGCGACGACCTCGCGCTGCGTCAATCCTGTTCTGAGGCCAATCGACCACAGCGCGCCCTGATAGTCTTGTGCTTGCAGAGCCCCCATGTGCTCAACGAGTGCCGCTACCGAACGCGTCGTGCCGCCGATACACTGCGAAGCAAGGCGTAGTGGTGCGATGTCGTGTACCGTCATATGATCCTAGAATAGCACAACCCATACACCAACGGTCACCGTGCAGCCATCCACCGTTGTCGGGGTTTGGTGGCTATCCGTAGTTCGAGGCGGTTAGACCATTTACATTTGTTTCAATATGTGCTATTATATTTACTTCGAAAATAATCTAAAGTGGAGGTTGAAGTGGATAGATTTCTTTTGTTCTTTCCAGAAGCAGTGGTGTTAACAGTAGTAGCTGGCGTGGCATATGTATGTACGTACTTGCTCAATCAGTACTACAAGCAGAAAACATTTATGTGGGGGGTGTTTCACTTCCGAACAATATATTGGACAACTACCGGGGTTAAATTGTGTTTGATTAACGGAACGATTGAGGAGGTATTATTCCGACTTCCATTGATCGTTGGATTCACTGCCCTGTCTATGCATGCGTGGGTTGCGGTAATCATATCAAGCCTATTGTTTGCGATCTGTCACTGGAATGTTTTCCCTGAATTGACCCTTGGGCAGAAGTTGCGTTACTTAATCAAGGTGTTCGCATTCGGGGTCATAGTAGCCACGTTCGGTATTTACTATCAATCATTGCTACTCTGCGCATATATTCACATCGGGACAAACTTGTGGTGGATAGCGATCGCTTGGGATAAACGATTGGTGGAATTGTGGAGCATACTATGGCAGCGTACACTTCGGCACATCACACCATCGGCTAGTCGATAAACGAACCTTGTGTATTGGAAACCGACAAAGTAGTCACAACGTATTCTGTATAGATAACCCGGAGCCAAACAGCTCCGGGTATTTGTTTGTACCAGTGGGCACGCTGATTTGTTATATGGCATGCGAGTCAGAGCACTGACCTGACCAACATTGTACACCACCCCACGCACACAACACACGGCGGCATGTGCCCCAAATGATCCATATCCGTCTTGCGTCATGATTCCATTGTCGCATGAAAAAGACCGGTGGTCTTGAATTCACACCTGAAATGCACCAGTCCCTCCACCCTGTAAGTACACAGCGCGGCCAAGGGTCACCGTGCGAACGTTCGATGTTTGGGGTGTGGGCGGATACTGTTTGTAATATTCCACGGTACGTAGCGGCGCTTGTAGTGAGGGTATTTATTAGATATATAACAACGTATAAAAATTATGAACATACATTCACTCGTAACGACTACTTTCTTGGCTGCTTTTGTACTAGGTATCACTGCCTTGCCACATGCTGCCTTCGCCGCGGGTCCAGCACCCGTTGACCTGCTGTCTTCGGGTAATTTTGTAATCCTCTCACAGACGGGGATCACGAATACCGGAAGTCATGCCACACGTATAACCGGAAACATTGGCTCGAGTCCCATCACTGCTGCTGCCATGGACAACGTCTTTTGTTCAGAACTTACCGGCACTATATACGGCACTGATGCAGCGTATGTAGGGAGCGGCAGCCAAACCTGTTTTGCGGGCAATCCACCCCTCGCGAACAAGACTCTGGTAGACAATGCGGTGCTCGATATGGGAACCGCCTACACGGATGCTGCCGGAAGAACACTTCCCACCGCGACCGAGCTCGGCGCGGGAAACATTGGGGGCATGGTGCTCGCACCCGGACTCTACAAATGGAGTACGGGTGTCACGATACCCACCGACCTGACACTCTCCGGTGGCGCGAACGATGTGTGGATTTTCCAAATAGCAGGTGACTTGAGTATTGCCTCCGGGGGGAGCGTCCCTGCTGGCACCAAAGTAGTGCTCACGGGAGGTGCACAGGCATCAAATATCTTCTGGCAAGTGGGGGGCGCCTCGGGTGCAACACTCGGCACCTATGCCACGTTTAATGGGACTATCCTGAGCGCAAAGCAGGTTATCATACAAACGGGTGCAGTACTGAATGGTAGAGCGTTTGCACAAACGCAGGTAACGCTCGATGCCAACACCGTGTCGGTACCCCTTGCTCCACCCATAGTTCCCACCGCTACCTCCACGTTAACAATCATAAAAAATACGATTGGTGGTAATGCAACCTTCAATTTTACGAGCGACCACGACATTGCACCATTCTCAATCACAACCAGTAATGGTACTGGCACCGTCACACTCAGTAATCTTAGTGCAGGCACGTACCACATGAGCGAGACCGCACTCGCTGGGTGGACGCAAACAAGTAATGGATGTGCCTCGATACTACTTGGTGCGGGGAGCTCCACTAGCTGTACCATCGTCAACACCGCGAGTACTACCGCAACAACTACACCGGGCCAGGGTGAGATTCGCGGTACCAAGTACGAGGACGGAAAAAACGATTGGAAACGACACAGCTGGGACGCAAAGCACCGCGGTCTCTCGGGGTGGACTATCTACCTTGATACCAACAACAATGCGGCGCTTGACGGAGGTGAGGTCTCAACCACCACCAACGGGCGTGGGGACTACCGCTTCATAGGGCTTACCCCCGGTACGTACCATGTACGTGAGGTACCACAGTCTGGCTGGGTTCAGGTAGCGCCAATCGCCAGTCAGTACCTCGTCGTACTTACATCGGGACAGATATCAAAAAATAACGACTTCGTCAACGGTCGCTTGGGTTCAATCTCAGGTATGAAGTACGAAGACAAAAATGGGAATGGTTACAAAAATTGGGGTGAGGGTGGGCTTTCTGGTTGGACTATCGTTCTCAAAAAGAGCAACGCAACCATTGCAACCAGCACCACTGCCGCAAACGGTTCGTACTCCTTCACAAACCTCATCCCCGGTGTCTATAGACTCTCTGAAGTATTGCAACCAGGGTGGAGGCAGACCACCTGTCCTGGAACGGTACAGATTCGTTCGGGCACAGTCTCAACCAAGAATGACTTTGGTAACACAAAGCAAAAGAGTGGTAGGGGGAGTGGTCACCGGTAACATACCGACTGCTTACCTTCTAAACAATCTCAGACACTAGAAGTCTCTATAACGACTGTTCGCACACGCGATCAGTCGTTATATGTTTGTCATGCATCAAACGCCTTTTGCAACGTTGCAATGTCGAACTTTTTCATCTTGAGGAACGCTTGCGTGACCCGGTTCATCGCCTCTTTGTCGCCGCTCGTCATCATATCATTCATCACGCTTGGTACGATCTGCCACGAGACACCGTACTTGTCTTTGAGCCAGCCACACTGCTCTGCCTCGGGCACCGCCGAAAGCGTGCTCCAATACCGATCGATCTCCTCTTGCGTGTCGCAGTTGACGATAAACGAGATCGCCTCATTGAAGGTAAACTCGTGCGGGCCCGAACTGTCCATCGCCATAAACTGCTGGCCGAGAAGAGTGAACCGCGCATGCTTGATAAAGCCTTCGGTATCACCTTCACCCTTTTCGTACGGCGCAAGCAGGTCGGTATGTGAGTCTGGAAATAGGCTGGTGTAAAACTCAATCGCCTCCTTGGTCTTGCCCGACATGTTTTGAGTAAACATTATGAGCGGGGTGATCTTTTGACCCGTCTCATGGTGCTCACTCATAGAGAGCTGCCAGGTGAGTCCGTATTTGTCTTGGAGCCAGCCATACTTCGTGGCCCACGGGTAGGTATCGTAGGGCATCAAGGCTTTGCCGCCTTCGATGAGCGTGTTCCAGACCTTTTCGATCTCTGCTTCGGTATCGAACACCACAAAGAGCGATATCGATGGATTGAACGTAAAAATCGGTCCGGCGCTAATAGCCATGAAGGCCTGACCTGCGAGGGTAAAGGTCACGATGTCGCAATCACCCGACGGCGTGTCGGTGATCGTCGTGACACCGGTCACGTGTGAACCCGGAAAAAGCGATACATAGAGCGCCGTTGCCTCTTTTGCCTCTTTGTCGAACCAAAAATGAGGTATTATTTTTTGCATACTACATGTGTATTAGGTGATACTAATGCGCGTGTTAGAGTAGTGTTCATTAGAACAATCACTCACCTCCCGCTTATATACCCATAGTACCACTTCAATACCGCAAATCTATACCCCCTACACGGACGCATCCACCTTCGCCGCAAGGATGAAGTCGTTCATCGATAGTCCGCTGATTGCGTGGGTCGTTACAGAGAGTGTGACCATCCTGTACCAGACAAAGATGTCGGGGTGGTGGCCCTCGGTTTCGGCGATGTCGGCCACCTTGTTTACAAACGCAATGGCCTCTTTGAAACTCTGAAAGGTATACTCTTTGCGTATGGTACCTTTGAGATGTTTCCATCCCGTAAGCGTAGCCAAAAGATGCTCAACCTCAGTACTCTCAAGGGGTACGAGGTCGCCGTCACATGCCACACAGGTTTGTGCTGCCAAATCCATATATACAGTATACACCCGCTTCTGTGCAACGTCTTAGACACCTCACTCGTATAGCAGTGCAAAAGTCCAGTCGCTATGTAGTACTTTTTTTGCGTATCGTCCGGATGTATAGTTTTTCAACCTTGTTGCGTGCCCAGGGAGTCTTTCGGAGAAACGTGAGACTCGAATGGATACTCGGATCACTGTTGAAACAATTGATCCGTATCTGCGCCGAAAGGTCTTTCCACCCGTACTCGGCAACCAAATACTCGAGGATTGTCTTGAGGGTGACACCGTGCAAGGGATCCTGGGGTTGCGTGTTCAGGGCATGCACGTACCCAGATATTTTTGGCACCGATGGAGAACTCGGCAACCTCTTAGACGGCATATTTTTTCTTCATATCTGCGACCGATCGTTTGATAAGTTTGGTAAGTACGCTGGTATTGATATCCGAAAGTCGTTTGATGTACAGACATCCTCCACCACTTGTTTTGTATTTCCCGAGATCTTTCAAGAGCTCGCTATACTCCTTGAATCCGGGCATCACGTAGATGGTGAGGTTTTGCTTGCGGGGGGCAAAGCCCGTCAATGGCCAGTCACCCTTCTGCGCGCTGCGCGCTGACTCATAATGGTATGAGCCAAACCCTACGATCGCCGTACCCCACATCTTTGGTTTTTCTCCGGTTACCTCTTGGAAGAGTGCAAGGAGTGCAAGACTGTCTGTGCGTTTCTCCGCCTCAGGTATC
>JAKFXP010000093.1 GCA_021731325.1 Parcubacteria group bacterium | reverse complement strand
CAAAGAGGAAGCTATCAAACGCACCCACGGCGAATACGGCAACGAGCAGCACGAAGATATCAAATACCCCTACCAGAAGGAGGCTAAACCAATGCCGGCGAATAATATGTACGATTTCTTCTCCTGACGAGAGTGCGATGGTGGTGGTAATCATAGGAGGGAAAATGAAAATGCTGATACTGCCATTGCAATAAGAAGACCTATCCCTACCCCGAGATAGACGAGCATATTAGTGACCGTGGTAAACCTGCCGGTCGAGTAGGTACGCCAGTGCCAAAGTAAAATAGCGCTGAATATGTTAAACACAATAAGTACCGCCGCCAACACCCCCCACAAGACAAGGTCAAACGGCAACATCACGGAAAACATAGATACGGGATTGGCCATGGATATAGTATATATGAATAGTGTGCTGCTGTGCTACACTCAGAGATATGAACGAGGAACAAATGAAGCAGCGTATGGTAACCGGGATACGGTACTTTGTGGTACTCGTATTCCTGATGAATGTACTGCCATTTATATTATCCAATAATGACTTATCTACTATGTTTACTCCCGTGATCTTTCTTGGAGGCATTGTCCTCCTCGCAATCATCCTTATCCGTCAGGTCGACCAGTACGAACGCGGTATTGTGCTCACGATGGGTAAATACACCGGTACCCGTGGCCCCGGCTGGAGCGTTATTATCCCCGTGTTCCAACGTATGATGAAGGTCGATATGCGGGTCAAAGCGGTCGATGTGCCCGACCAAAAGGCGATCACCCGCGACAATGTGTCGGTGACGGTCAATGCCGTCATCTACTACCGCGTCTTCGAGGCCGAAAAGGCGCTCTTGGAGGTTGAGAATTTCTACTATGCGATCTCGCAGTACGCACAAACAACCATGCGCAACATCGTAGGCGAAGTGACGCTCGATGAGCTCCTGCAAAACCGCGACAAGCTCGCCGACCGCATCCGCGAGATCGTAGACAAAGAGACCGACGCGTGGGGTCTTAAGGTGAGCAATGTTGAGCTGAAGGACGTAAGTCTGCCACCGGACATGGAGCGCACGATCGGTAAGCAGGCCGAAGCCGAGCGCGAGCGCCGTGCCGTTATCATCAACTCCGAGGGCGAAGTCGCCGCGGCTGCCAACATGGCGCATGCGGCGTCTATGCTCGCCGCCCAACCCGGCGCCCTGCACCTGCGCACCCTCCAGGCCATCAACGACATCTCATCCGACCAGTCCAACACGGTCGTCTTCACCGTTCCCTTGGAGATCATGAAAGCGATGACGGGATTCCTTGAGAAGAAGGGTGAGTAATACAGTGCCTATATATTTGGGGTGTTGCTCGTATAAACCAACCTACAAATGTTAGTTAGTCCCATGTAAGGGTAAGTAGGTAGCAGGGAATGGCGAAACTCGTCGAAGGCACAGCTTTTGTGAAGGCCTTTCGCAGCCCGACTGATGAAGGAGGGCGAGAAGAGAGGCTCGTCCGCCGCACGGACGGGAACTCGTGCCTTCACGAAAGCTGGTGCCTGAGAAAGAGTTTTGAAAGACGCTTTACTGTCTCAAAAACTCAACCCCATCACTCTCAAAGACGATGGTTCCAAACTCGCAGGTACCTAGTTGCTTCACCTCGAATTGCGCGAGGCGATCAGTTACCTCTTTGTGCGGATGCCCGTACGAATTGTCGCATCCGGCAGACACGATACCGTATGTGGGATCGACGTATCCTAGGTACGTTTCCGAACTCGACGTCTTTGACCCGTGGTGGCCAAGTTTGAGGATGTCGCTTTTGAGACTCTCACCATACCCGGCGGCCAGGTACTCTTCGATCGCAATCGGCGAATCACCCGTGAGCAATACCGACGTATCGCCGTATACGAGACGCGCGACAATCGAGCCGAGGTTCGTCTCGACATTCGTCACGTCGCGATCGGGAAATAGGATCTCAAGGTAGACACCCTCGTCAAGCGCAAGCGTCATGCCACGGCGCGCCAATACCGGCGTTAGTCCATCCTTTTTCGCCGCCTCACTAAGCGCCTGGTAATCCGCGCCATCGTCCTCAACACCCGGCTCAAGAAACATGCCCACCTCGTATCGCGCAAATACCTCCGGCAACCCGCCGATATGATCGAGGTCGGGGTGCGTCGCGATGACGGTATCAATAGTCCGGTCACTAAACGACATCAGCTTCCCCAGCTCGGAAAGCACTGCCCCACCCTTGCCGCCGTCGACCAGCACCTGATTGCCGTTGGGCGCCTGTATAAATATAGAATCCCCCTGCCCCACATCGAGAAATGCAACCAATAGCTTGCCATTCGTATCGCTCGCCAACACCGCCGACCACACAAAAAAAGTAATGATTGCAAGCACCGTAACCACCAGATACATTCCTATCCGTATCCTGTCTCCCATATAGCGCCAGTATACTCCCAAAGAGCATACTACCGCACGACCGAGGCGACTGCCTTCGCGACACGGCGATCAAACACGGTGGGGATGATCTTACTCGCAGTGGGATGTGCGACGAGCGACGCAAGTTTCTTTGCGGCCTTGAGTTTCATCTCGTCGGTGATGGTGCGTACGTGATTGTCGATAGCCCCCCGAAAGATACCGGGGAACACGAGGACGTTGTTGATCTGGTTGGGGTAGTCGGAGCGCCCGGTCGCAATGACTACTGCACCTCCCGCACGAGCATCTTCGGGAGAAATTTCGGGGGTAGGGTTTGCAAGCGCAAAGACGATCGGCCGCTGTGCCATGACGCGCACGTGCTCAACCCAGAATGAGCCGGGGGCCGAAACGCCAATAATCGCATCGGCACCAATAACTGCCTCGACGACCCCACCCTCACGCTGTTCACCATTGGTGATTTCGGCGAGCAGTTTTTTTTCAGGGGCAAGGTCCGTGCGGTGAGTACCAATGATTCCTTTTCGGTCGACGACAATGACATCTCCTACTCCGTAACGCACGAGGAGTTTTGCAACTGCCGTTCCTGCGGCACCTGCGCCGATAATTGCGATACGCGAGCGGCTGATATTTTTCTTTACGACCTTGAAGGCATTGATAAGTCCGGCCAATACCACAATTGCCGTACCATGCTGATCGTCATGCATCACCGGTATCGACAATGTTTCCTTGAGACGTCGTTCGATATCAAAACATTTTGGAGCCGCGATATCCTCAAGATTAATACCCGCAAAATTTGGTGCGATTATTTGTATACTACGTACAATCTCATCGGGGTCTTGCGTCGCAAGTACCAAAGGTACCGCATCAACCCCACCAAACTCCTTAAAGAGCAGTGCCTTCCCTTCCATGACCGGCAATGCTCCCTCGGGACCAATGTTGCCGAGACCCAGTACCGCAGACCCGTCCGACACTACTGCAACAAGCCTCCCCGCAAGCGTGAGTGATCGTGTTTCAGATGGATGTATGCTCAGATACTCAGCGACAGCTCCGACACCTGGCGTATACAGGAGGCGCAAAGACTCTTTGGTCACTCGCGCAAGTGATTGTATACGGATTTTACCACCCATTTTTTTATGCAACGCGAGTGCTTTTTCTCCTCGTATATTTGATATCGCACGTTCTTCCATGAGTCGATACTACCACACGAAGCACCTGACCTGCCACCAATCACACTGAATGCGCATATGTGGTAGAGTGGTGGGACACTAGTAATAACGTATCAATACTTGTATGGAATATACTTCACGCACCTTTACACTTCCGAAGATTGTGGGTCTTTCGGAAAAACAACTCGCCCTCCACATCGGACTCTACGAAGGGTACGTCAAACACGTCAACCTACTGACAAGCCAAATGAATAAGCTTGCACAAACGGGAGAAGATTTTGGGTATGCCATTGCAGAACTCCGTCGACGACTTGGTTTTGAATGGAACGGTATGCGTCTGCATGAGCTCTACTTCGAACCCCTTGAAGGAGGTCCAAAACCACTCCATGCGGACACTGCACTGTACACCCACCTCAAAACACAGTACGGAAGTTTTTCTCAGTGGTTGGATATTTTTGCCAAGGTCACCGCGCGTGGTCCCGGGTGGGCACTCTTAAACTACGACCCCCAGGCACAGCGTTTCTTCCACACCTGGGTAGCAGATCACGAAATCGGACAACTTGCGACCCTTCCCGCACTCATTGCGCTTGATCACTGGGAACATGCCTACCTTATCGACTACACGCCGAGTGAAAAAGCAGCCTACGTCACCGCATACCTGGAGGCACTCAACTGGGATGTCATCGCAAAACGTTTTGACGCAATTGGGTAACACCGATCACGACACGCCTACAAAACACCGCGCGAAACCTGTTCGCGCGGTGTTTTGTTTTGGAAGTGATAGGTGACTAGCGCGAGCGCCCCATACATAAGTACGATAACCCAATACGGAATCGGTGAAAATGAAACAGCGGCAAAAGGTATCTCTGCACACAGCGCAACCACACGAAACACATAACTCAGTAACAGTGAGGCAATCCACGCGATGGGTAGTGCGATTGGGGAGAATACCAATCCGATGGTGCCAGCGACAAAGGTAGCAGCCATGACAAACGGTATCACCGGGAGTATGAGGACATTGACGAGCGGTGCAATAAGCGATACTTGTCCCATCTGATACAAGAGAAGTGGTACCACGATGAGTTGTGTTGCGAGAGTTGCGGCCACAATACTCCGCACCTGAAATCGTTCGGGTACCCACCGACACCATTTCTCAAAAAGCGGTGCGTAGTAGATAAGTCCAAGCGTTGCCAAAAATGAAAGTTGGAATCCCGTATCAAAGACCAACACAAACGGATTACTGAGAACCATGCCGCACGCAGCGATGGTAAGTAGTCGCATCGCAGTATGTGGGCGATTACCGTGCCGGGCGAGAAGCACGAGTATGGCCATCACCGATGCCCGAACAACCGTAGCCGATGCACCCGCCATACTAGCAAACCCAACGATACCGAAAATACCGACGAGCACCCCTATGCGTTTGGGAAGTCGTCGGCACGCTCGCACCATACTGTCCGCTATGAGCGTAAGGTTGTACCCCGAGAGCACCACAATGTGGATGATACCGGTAATCCGAAACAGCTCGAGCCACCGTTCACCCAACGACTGCTTTGCACCGACCACTAATCCGCCTGCAAGCGCTGCGTTTGGTTCTGGAATAAGACGTGAAACAGCGGTAAGCCACGCGTGCTTGAGGTGCAAGAGTTGGCCTAGTACTGAGCCATCGGTACGAATACCGGTCAGTGTAACCTCTGCATTTTTGAGTTCATAGTGAATACCTTCTTTCATCAAATATCCTGGGTAATCAAACGTCCGACCGGTCTCTGATTCAAACGTACGCGGTATGACGAGCTCGCCGGTTACACGGACGTGTGCCCCATACTCAAAAATCGGAAAGGGTTGGACTTTTGCCCGTGCGTGTACCACTGACCCACCTCCACTCGGATTATCAAGCGCGAGGCGTAGTATAGTATATTCGCCCCTCTTGTCTGGTTCTGCTACCACCTGCGCCTCGCGTTGTATAAAACCGGGGGGCATGTGCGTGCGTGTCTGGATATACGACACAAATGCAAACTCAGTACGTGCCACACCCAGCACACCCGCAAAGCAAAATAAAACGATATATACTCGAGTGTGAAACGGCACCGAGCGAATTCCGACTAGGATGGTGAGTGCGACCAGAAGTACTAAGCCAACTCCCACAACTCCCGGGTCAAAAAACGAGCGCCACACAACGCCCGTGAGAAATCCCCCAACCAGTATGTAGAGGGATTGTCGCATATCGGATTAGGCTCTATCCATCGCATCGTTCGACAATTTGTCGGCATGCTTGTTGTGCTCGCGTCGCACATGTTCGAAGGTGATGTGGGGGAAGTGCTTCACGATGAGTGTGCGTACCTGTTGGTAAAGGGGGATGATGTTCGGATGCTTCACCTTGTATATGCCGTTCAACTGTCGACACACGAGTTCGGAATCCATACGCACTATCAGGTTGAGATCTTTGCAGGTGACTGCACCGAAGTGATCGACGATCATCTCGAGCCCCAAGACGACCGCCGTGTACTCGGCAAAGTTGTTGGTCTGGTGTCCCAGGTACGTCGCTCCCTCTTTCAAGGTCGTCCCGTGTTCGTCGAACACCACGTACCCCGCTCCCGAAGGTCCCGGATTGCCGCGTGCGCCACCGTCGGTGTGGAGAATTATTTTTTGCATAGAGACA
>JAKFXP010000119.1 GCA_021731325.1 Parcubacteria group bacterium | reverse complement strand
GTATCTCCCGCAACCCCGGTCACTACTACCCATGAAGCAGCACCCCTTCCAGAAACAAGTGCAGTCGAGACGAAGCCCGAAGCGTAGTCTGGTTGCTCGTATCGAAGAGCGACGACTGCGACTTGCGGCACTTGACTCCACCCTCAAACAATTATTTGGCACCGCTTCCATGGCGCTTACCTACGGTACTACCTGGGAGCTGTTGGTTGCGGTTATGCTCTCGGCGCAGTGTACCGACAAGCGGGTAAATATCGTCACCAAGACACTGTTCGCCAAATACCGCACGCTTGATGACTACGTACATGCTAATCCGGTAGAGTTTGCGGGTGATATTCACTCCACTGGATTTTTTAATAGCAAAACCAAACATGTCTTGGGTGCGGCACGTCGCATCAAAGAAGTCTATGGTGGGGAGGTGCCGCGTACCATGGAGGAGATTTTGACCTTGCCGGGTGTTGCGCGCAAAACTGCCAACGTTGTCTTGGGTAATGCGTATGGTGTGGTCGAGGGTATTGCGGTTGATACCCATGTCAAACGGTTTGCAATCCGGTTCGATCTTACCGATCATACCGACCCCCTCCATATCGAACGCGATCTTATGGCAGTTCTACCCAGAGAAGATTGGTTGTCGTTTACCTATCGGGTCATCGAGTACGGTCGACAGATTGCACCGGCCCGAAAGTATGATACGAGTAACGACCCGCTCCTGGTGATATATCCAGCGGCAGGCAAGATATTCCGGGTCTGAATTTGTGCGGCACGGGTACCACGTTTTATACTGTAAGGGTATCTCAAGAGGTCGGTGTATCGTATGTACTGACCTCGTTAATACTGAGATATATACATATGGCAAAAGGAAACGCATCACAAAAAAAAGAGAAGAAAAAGGCAAAGAAAGATACTACAAAAAAGAAATAACAAAAATCGCGACCGAGAGGGTCGCGATTTTTGGTATACTGTATTGTATGGATACGAAGGAGATTGCACGGGTGCGTCGTGTCGTGTGGGCGCATTATAAAAAGAATGGTCGCCACGACCTCCTGTGGCGCAAGACGCATGATCCCTATAAGATACTCGTGTCCGAGATTATGCTGCAACAGACGCAGGTTGCGCGGGTAATAGAAAAATACAGCACATTCCTAAAAAAGTTTCCAACCATACCGTCTCTTGCGCGTGCACCCCTGCGCGAGGTACTCGTTGCGTGGCAAGGACTCGGCTATAACCGACGCGCAAAAATGCTCCATGCGGCGGCACAGGTCATCGTACAAGAACATCAGAGCAGGGTGCCACACGAGTACGAGGTGCTTCGGTCGCTCCCGGGTATTGGCCCGTACACGGCGGGTGCGGTGTGTGCATTCGCCTACAATACCCCCGTACCCATCCTTGAGACTAACATCCGTACTGTCCTATTTCATCACCTTGTTGGTGTCCGTACCGAGATACCTGATTCCGAGCTGGTGATACTTTCTGCTCACCTCCTCGACAAAAAAAGACCCCGTGAGTGGTATTGGGCGATGATGGATTATGGCGCATATCTCAAAGCGCAGGGAATTAAGCTGAACACCAAAAGCAAACACTATACCAAACAGACCACTTTTGAAGGGTCTGATCGCCAGGTGCGCGGCGCAATACTTCGAGTACTTGCCCAGTACCCAGCACTGACCGAACAATCGCTTATCAAACATACCGGCGCGGTTCCCGAACGGATACGCACGCATCTCAGAGCACTCCACAAAGAAGGGATGGTGCAGAAGCAGCGAGGTCGGTGGCATCTCTAGTGAAGCCACTCGCGCACAAACGGCCAGACGTGTTCGACTTCAATATACCACGTATGTATCGAATCAAAACGTTCCTCGGGGGTATTGAGTGGGTGCAATCCAACCTGATGGGTCGTTGCACGTACGAGGTACAAAAAGTCTGGTGTGTACAAAAATATCGCCGCATGTTGCTCAGCGATTCGGTCGGTAAATGAAGCAAAGAGGGATGTGCGTGCATCGCTGTTTGATTCCGTACGTGCGCGTTCGAGGATACCGTCTGACTCGATATCAGCATATTGCGCAATATTGAGTCCCGGGTCATTGCGTTGTGAGCTGTGCCAAAATGCGTACAAGTCTAGTTCGTGACCCACCACGGTACCAAAGAGTAACGCTTCGTATTTTCGTGGACGAATAACTGATTGGGTGAGGTCGGTGGACTCATACACCTTTACCTCAACAATGGCACCAAGTTCGTCCCAGGCATCCGCCAAACGTTGTGCGGTTTCGGATAATTCGGGAACATTGACCGTCGAGAGGGTAAAACGCAATTCCTCCTCGCCCGCTTTGGTGGACAAGACGTACACGCCGTCTCCTTCACGGCGTTTCCAACCCGCTTGTTCGAGGATTGATCGTGCTTGGGTAAAATCAGGGGTGTCTGAAGATTGTGTTGGTGCCGAGGTTGAGGCAGTACTCTCAAGCGAGGTGTTACCCGTGAGCGCAAACGGAGGGATGGGTGAATCGATGTGGGCACCGTATCCCCCCAAGACCTCCTGTATGATTGGTGCTTTTGGAGTACTTACTTCAAGCGCGCGACGCACCTCGTTGTGCAAAAAAACCGGTTGTTTGTTTTGGTTAAAAAATACCCCGTAGGTACGCAGTTGGGGAGTACGGAGTACTTCATCATGCGTAATAATATTGGCATCGAGCAGGGTTTGTACTTGTGCGGGACTTACGCTGGGAATAGCATCGACCTCGCGTTGCGCAAATGCGGCGAGCGCATCTTCGCTACTTCGATAGAGTTTACATACGATTTGTTCAATGTAGGGCACTCCAAGCGTATATGCCTCGAAGCGTATGAGTTCGTAGCGTTCGGGAATCCCCGAGGCATCACGCACCACGTCGCTCACGGCGTAAGCGCCTGCGCCGATTGGCGTAATGTTAAATTGACTAAAGGGAAACTCATCAGGAGCGAGATTTCCCCATATGTGTTGGGGAAGAATACCGAGAGTAGTATTTTCAAGAAACGGGGTGTAGGGTTCCGGAAGGGTAAACACCACAGTGCGACTGTCTGACGCTGAAACAGTTACTCCTTCCCAATGCACCATATAAGGACTGCGTATCTCGGGATTTGCGGCAGTCTGTACCGTAAAGATAATGTCGGTCGCAGTAAGGGGGGTACCGTCATGAAACGTAAGTCCGTCGCGTAGGGTAAAGGTGTAGGTACGTCCATCTTCCGAAAGGGTATACCCGCTGGCAAGTTCAGGGACGAGTGCACCGTACCGGTCATGGGTCATGAGGCCGGCATATACGAGCGAGGACATGTCTTTGTCGGCCTCGGATACCGAGAGGAGAGGGTTGATGAAGCGCGGGGTTCCCACCAGTGCTTCGGTGTGCGTGCCTCCCGCACGAGGTACGTGTACTAAAAGATTTTTATTGTTGGTATAGAGAAGTGAAGTACCACTCACAAATATCGTGAGCCCGAGTATCCCTACCACCAACCACTCAAACGGACTCATGCCCGTAAGGGGAAACAAAGGAGTATGGGGGGAATCGGAATCGAGGTGCATACGAGAGGCGCGCTACCGAACGAATTGCCCGTCCGATACTACTCAAAAGAGAGTACTGGAGAGGCGCTCGTGTCGATCGAGCGAACGTATTTAGATGAGTGTAGTGAGGAATGCCGAAAGGACAAAAAGTCCTGCGAGCACGACCGTTGCTTGAAACAGTATCTTTTCAGCACCACGACGGGTGTAGAAGGTGGTACCCATGTCACTACCACCAAAGGCACCTCCCACCGAGGAACCTCGGGTTTGCAGGAGTATGGCAATGATGAGTAATACGGACAGTACGACCTGTATGTACGGTAATATGGTCAATATGAATTGCATGAATATGATAGTACCTGGTTTTTGGCCTACTGACAAGCAGTAGCAGAGCATTGACATATGTGCATATGTGCGTTATAACCAACAATGGATGTCTCACTATCGATGTGAGATTTTTTCTTTGTCAAGATGATCTATGGAGGTACTACATGAACACATCAGCGACCGATATATCCGTATCGGTACTCAACTTCAAACTCTGGGCAGCAGGACGGCGGATAACACTCGCGGGTACGTATGTCTCACGCACACAAGCTCGAGAAATGCGTGAAGCACTTGCTTTTTGGGAGGTGGTGCACTCGTGTCGAAAAGCGCCAGGTACCCTCTGTGTACCTGTGCTCTTGCACACGTTCAGCACGCATCACAATCCCTACCTTGCGCTTGTTGCGAGACTTGAATCATTGCCGACGCGCGTGCTGCGCCGAGTGCTGTGGTTCTACAACATTGACTTTCAATCACGAGAGTCCTGTTTGCGCCGCATTACGTCGACTCAGCGTGATGGTGTATACGAGACCTATGCTGCACTGTACGGGAACACACCGCATATTCCGACCTGCTTTTGTTCGGGAGTGTGGGATGGGTTACGTCAACATCTTCCCGGTGTACGCGTCACCTTTAGTGAGTTACTAAACGGTACGTTTGAAGGTACTGAACGGTACCGTCAAAAAAACGCTATCGCGCATGACTTTGGTGGACTCGGATGGGGATTTACTCTATACAAGTCTACCGATATTGACGACCAAGTGCCCGAGTCGGTAACGCAACAATTTCTTTCACCAAAAAATCATCATAATGATTTTACGGTTAACCAAGAAGAAGGGGGTGTCTACTGGCAACTGTACTCATTTGTCCGATCTAACTATTTGTGGAATCGACACGGTACCGTCACGCTGCATCGGGCGATTTGTCCGGGGGCGTACCTTACGTTTACGACACTGATTGTCATGTTCGTATGCTCGCCGCTACTTCTTCTGTGTGTAGGTGTTCTCTGGTGTATATCACAGATATGGAGAGGTCTTAGTGCACTTATGGATTTTGTGGACGAACGTGTGCCTGGTATACAGGTAGATCGAGAGTATTGGGAGCGTGTCGGTGGATTTCTGACAATCGCCTGTGTGGGCACGTTCATAAGTGTTGTTATTGCGGCACTGTGGTGGGGGTGCTATCTCTTTACCAATGAGAGCGTGCTCTGTGCATCTGTATATACGGTATTTATGGTGCTGTATGTTACATACATGGAACACAAAAAGCGATGGATGCTTCCTACCTCGGTACCGTATATTGGTGTGCTGGGTACGCTCAGTTTTCTGGCACGAAGTGCATTTGACTATCGTGCTGTACTGGGCGAATGGTTGGCTGCGGTCGGTACGTGGGCATACGCACATCACCTCTACCTATTGGGTACGAGTGGAATCGTTATGTATCTTGGGCTGGTGTTTTGGGCTACGAAGCGCATGGACACATGGTACGACACTACGCACAGTGTCTCCCAGCAGCAGCGTTTGGAGCGATTCTATACCGTCACAACATGGCTAGTATGGGTACTTGGTCTCTGTTTGGTGGGTGGGGCAGTGTGGTTTTTGATACATACTGACTTTTCTCTTACGCCCGCCATCGCCGTGGGTGTTATGTGTACCGTCATGTTTCTTCTCATAGAGCGCGTGACAACGCGGTACCAGCCACAGCGGGTATACAACCGAGTGTGCATTACGCTGTATGACCCACATGATTGTACCGGTGAATATGAAGCGTTCTCCGAGAAGGTGATTCGATATAATGAGTGGTTGCAAACCATCGACTCGACCAACCTTACCGAGGTGCTACCCGTTCTCTGGACTTTTGTAAGTACATACTGTTATGAACCTAGTCAGCTGCGCTTATTCTTTTTTCTTGATGAGCGCGGTTTTGCACAGCTTTCTGAGTACCGTGAGTATTTTGTTGCTCATGGTATGGCGCATCGTACATATTTTCTCCGTGCACTTGTCGAAGGCAAAACAGTGACAGAAGCAAAAGCGTTGCTCGTAGACCTGCTTCTCAAAGAAGAACGTAACGACGCGTTGTACAAGCGTGTCAGTACATGCATACTTGCGTGCATCGATCTTGTGGTACATGCCTGGGAACGCATTGTTGCTTTTTTCTTAGACCTCAACGAGATTCGTAAAGGGTTTGACAAATGGTGTCCGCGGGTTGCATTGCAAGAAAGAGAAATATCATAATAGTACGTGGCACATATGCCACAGATACCCCATCTGACCAGAACGGTCGGGTGGGGCTTTTGTTTTATTGACGGTTTTCAAAAATTTCGTGTATACTACACAAGCTTAACGTCAATAGGGTACCTAGCGATATCGTAGTGGCGCTTACC
>JAKFXP010000090.1 GCA_021731325.1 Parcubacteria group bacterium | reverse complement strand
CGGCTCAAAAATCAAACTCAACGGTCTCTGAAAAACCGTTGAGTTTGATTTTTGAGTCTCTATTAAAATACGCTCGAACCTATTTTAGCCAGCATTACGACTAGCTTCGCACGCGGCGCGTGCGAAGCTAGTCAAGATTTTTGCAGAAGTAGGTTCGAGCGGAGTACAATAGAGACTCCAGACAAACAAACCCCGCACGATGCGGGGTTTGTGATATGATAATTGGAATGGCAAGCGCTGAACCACAGTCGAACGAGCAAAACCCCCGCATCGCTGAGATCGAGGCTCTCATGTACGAGCCGAACTTTTGGAAAGATAGCCAAAAGGCGCAGGAGCTTATTCAAGAATTGAGCGATCTCAAAGCGGTGTCCGAAGGAGGCTCCCCATACGATAGTAGCAAGGGAGTGGTGTCCATATACGCCGGTGCAGGAGGTGATGATGCAGAAGATTTTGCCGGTATGCTCTTTCGGATGTACCAGAAACTTTGCGAGCGCAAAGGCTGGGGTTGGCACGTGATTCATGATCACGAGAACGACCATGGTGGGTATCGCAATCTCTCATTCGAGGTGGAGAACAAAGGTGCGTACGGAAATTTGCGTGGTGAGTACGGGGTACACCGGCTCGTCCGCATCTCCCCTTTCAATGCCAATGCAAAACGCCAAACCTCGTTTGTGATGGTCGAAGTACTCCCGGTTATTGAAAAGTCAAAATTAGACATTCCTCCCACTGATCTCGAGGTCTCCTTTGCACGGAGCAGTGGTCCGGGTGGTCAAAATGTTAATAAGCGAGAGACTGCGGTGCGCATTGTTCACAAACCAACAGGTATCAATGCGCACTGTGATGGGGAACGTACCCAAGAGGCAAATCGCCAAAAGGCGCTCGCATTGGTTGAGGCAAAACTTATCCGTCGCATGGAGGAAGAGCGTAAGGAAAAACTCGCCGACCTCTCGACTGATCCCGGTAAAATCGAATGGGGAAGTCAAATTCGCTCGTACGTGCTCCATCCGTATCAGATGGTCAAAGATCACCGAACCGGCGTCGAAACATCGAATGTCGAGGCGGTGCTCGAACGGGGAGAATTGGATGACTTTCTTGAAGCAGAGTCCCCCGTGCGCAGGTTTTGATACCGGATACCACATGGTATACTGATACCTGTCCATGATTTATTTTGATAACGTTTCAAAACACTATAATACCGACAATTCTGTCGCTCTTGACCAAGTGACCCTCTCCATCGCCCCGGGTGAGTTTGTGTCCGTAGTAGGTCACTCGGGAGCGGGGAAGACCACTCTCCTCAAGCTACTCCTCGTCGAAGAAGGGCCTACGGAAGGTGCGGTATATTTTCATTCGTCTGATATTCACCAGTTACGGCGCAAACATCTTATGTCGTACCGTCAGCGTATTGGTACCGTGTTCCAAGATTTTCGTTTACTTCCCAACCGTACCACGTACGAGAATATCGCCTTTGCTATGGAAGCAGCAGGGCGACTCGACGAGGAGATTGAGGCTGATGTGCCCCATGTACTTGACCTCGTTGATTTGCGTGAAAAAATGTGGAGTTTTCCGGGAGAATTATCGGGTGGAGAACGTCAACGGGTCGCCATCGCGCGAGCTATTGTGAATCAGCCAGATCTTATTATCGCCGATGAGCCGACCGGCAACCTCGACCCTATCAATACATACGAAATTGTCCAGATATTAAAAAAGATTAACGACCTCGGGACGACCGTTATACTCACGACACACAATAAGGGAGTCATTGACTCGCTGGGGAAGCGCGTCATCACTATGGACACGGGTCGTATCGTACGCGATGATGCGACTGGTCGCTACGTTCTCTAATTACTACTTACGTATGTTTCTTTCATTTAGACGTATTGTCAAAACAGGATTTGTAAATTTTTGGCGCAATGGATTTGTATCCATTTCTTCGGTGGTGGTTATGACGATTACTCTTTTCGTCATCGGGTCGCTGATGTTTTTGGATGCGATGCTCACCTCATCACTCGATATGCTCAAAGACAAGGTGGACATCAATGCATACTTTGTTATTGACGCACCCGAAGAGCGCATTGTTGCGGTACAAAAAGTACTTGAAACATTGCCCGAGGTAGAGAAGGTCACCTACACCTCACGAGACGAGGCACTGGAGCGTTTTAAAGAGCGGCACAAGGATGATCAAATCGAATTACAAGCACTTGAAGAGTTAGGAGAAAACCCACTCCTCGCCTCACTTGCCATCAAAGCAAAAGATCCTTCCAACTATGAAAGTATTGTTGCATTTCTCGACAAAGATGAGTCCACGATAGGTACCGGAGGTACGTCGATTATCGCAAAAAAGAACTACAATGAGAACAAAGAGGCCATCGAAAAACTCCAACAGGTGATTGTAAATATCGAAAAATTTGGATACGCCCTCTCGCTCGTACTGGTCGTCTCCTCAATTATTATCGTGTTTAATACCATTCGCATGGCGATTTATATTTCTCGTGAAGAAATAGCGGTTATGCGACTCGTGGGCGCGAGTGATATGTATATTCGAGGACCATTTGTATTCGAGGGCATTATGTATGGCCTTATTGCCGGTCTCGTGACCCTGGTATCGTATTACCCACTCGCTATTTGGCTTGGGCCTGCCACCCAGCAATTTTTTGGCAGCATCAACCTGTTTACGTTCTACACCTCGCATTTTGGACAAATTTTTGTTACCATCATGGCTTCGGGTATATGCGTTGGCGCTCTGGCAAGTTACTTGGCGGTGCGCAAATACCTTCGTATTTAAACAATGACCTCTTTGTCCAAAAAACCAGCTATCGAAAAAAAGCAAACTAAGTATATTTTTGTCGTCGGTGGGGTTATGTCGGGAGTGGGCAAAGGTATCACTACCTCATCTATTAGTATGTTGCTCCAAGCGCGGGGACTCAGGGTCACTGCGCTTAAAATTGACCCCTACATAAATGTCGATGCGGGCACGATGAATCCGACTGAGCATGGGGAGGTGTTCGTGCTCTCGGACGGCGATGAGACCGATCAGGATATGGGGAACTATGAGCGCTTTCTCAACACCAACCTCACGAGCACCAACTACATGACAACGGGACGGGTCTACCGTACCGTCATCGAAAATGAGCGCAATCTAAAGTACCAGGGTAAATGCGTCCAGGTAGTACCACATATCCCCCTCGAAGTCATTCGACGTATTAAGAAGGCAGCAAAAGACGCCGACGCGGATGTGGTCACGATTGAGGTTGGGGGTACGGTAGGGGAGTACGAAAACATCTTGTTTTTGGAGGCGATACGTATGCTCAAATTACGTCACCCACAGGATGTGATTACCGTGATGGTGAGCTATCTACCGGTGCCGGGTAAGATTGGCGAGATGAAAACAAAACCGACGCAGCATGCGGTGCGTACGTTGAATGGCACCGGTATCCATCCTGACTTTATCATTGCACGGAGCGATCGTCCGCTCGACAAACGGCGCAAAGAAAAGCTAGCCCTCTTTTGCAATGTGTCCGAGGAACGACTCATTTCTGCACCCGATGTAGAGAGTATTTATGAGGTGCCCCTCAATTTTGAAAAAGATCATCTTTCTGATCTCCTGCTCGAACGTCTCTCTCTGATGCCAAGGACACCCTCCCGTTTAGCACCATGGAAAAAATTCACGACCCAGGTGCGCAATGCAGACCAAGAGGTGCACATCGCCGTGGTGGGCAAATACTTTGATACCGGTGACTTTGTGCTCTCCGATGCCTACATTTCGGTACTTGAAGCAATCAAATACTCAGCCTACACACTTGGTTCAAAGCCGGTCATTCACTGGCTCAGTGCACAGGATTTTACCAACGGGGTGCCAAAAGGAGCGCTTGATATGTACGACGGTATCTTGGTGCCGGGTGGGTTTGGTGAAAGTGGCATTGAAGGAAAAATTAACGTGGTTGAGTTTGCACGTACCCATGCGGTGCCGTACTTTGGTATCTGTTATGGTATGCAACTTATGGTGATTGAATATGCACGACACAAGCTTAAGCTCGCCGGGGCCCACACCGTTGAGGTGGATGCAAAAACACCCTACTCGGTCATTGACATTATGCCCGAGCAAAAGAAGCTCATGGCAGCGGGCAATTACGGAGGCACGATGCGGCTCGGCACCTACCCGGCCGAGCTCACCAAAGGTACCACTGCGCGCTCGCTCTATGGTGTCGCGGAGGTGGAGGAGCGCCATCGTCATCGGTACGAGGTAAATCCTGAGTACATTGAGTCGCTTACGAACGCCGGCCTCGTCTTTTCAGGTAGAAGTCCCGACCGTACCCTCATGGAGATTGCCGAGCTTCCCAAAGAGGTACATCCTTTTTTCCTCGGGACACAATTTCATCCGGAGTTTACGGCACGCCCGCTTCGTCCCCATCCATTGTTTACCGGCTTTGTGCGGGCAGCAATTGAGCGGGGTACGAAATAAGTATGGGTATGCGGGGTTCCCGCATACGTTCTCCCGTTCCCGTAGCCGTGCAATTTGGTATACTGAACCTATATGACGAAATCAGTACGACAACGAGATGCGGCCTTTATTGAGGACTTGACTCCATTTCTCGTTGCCGACTATGAATATTTGCGGTACACCAACGAACGAGGAATCAAAGACGTGTTTATTTCGGGCGAACGCGCCGAGGCACATCTGGTATACAAAGATGCGGTATTAGCGTGCCCTGCGGAGCGACTCGAAGATGTGGAGGCGTTTGAAGCGGTCGTAGGGGTGTATGAAGACGAGGTGGTGCGTCGTGCATACACGGCCAAGCTTGAAAAAACGCGGTTCAAATACCAGCTCCTCCTCGCGGCGTCTCAAGGGGATGATACGGCGGTGCATGCAGCCTCGGTGCGTACGTATGGTGCGCCGCGTGAAGATATATTTTTCTACTCCTTGCGAGGATTGCGTGACGATATTGAGCGAGTGTCTGCACGGTACGGAACAAACCCTGTTGTGCGAGAAGCGCTCGATATCCTCGACGTACTCACCACGGTGGTACCGATGCGCCCCATGTCGTTTGAGGCAATTATACTCCCTATGCTTGAGACATCGGACGTCGCTCTTTCGTGTTCCGCAAAAGAAATACAATCACTTTTTGTGGAGGCATGTGCACGACACCGTATCACAAACTGGACGGTGGTTATCGATGCTCCAGGGGAACGAGTTACCTTCAATACCAATCAAGAGTATCGCACGATTTTTATACCCAGTGACGAAGATTTGATGGTGCGCAAACATCCGCTTACAAAACGGCGAGTGGATGCGCTCATTGCGCACGAAGTGGGTACCCATATCGTGCGTCGAGAACGCGGTGCAGAGAGCCCGCTCGCACTCCTCGGTGCGGGACTTGCAGGATATCTACGAGGAGAAGAGGGGATTGCAACGTACGCCGAGCAGATTCACCTCGGTGCCAGTGATTTTGCAGGGGGTCTTGGATATCTTGCAGTGGGGTGGGCTTCAGGTCTCGATGGCACCCCGCGCACCTTCCGTATGCTCTACGAGGTACTGATACCCTATTTTTTGATGGTCATACTACGAAAAACGATTGCCGGGCACGAAACTCCTGATATGCACTTTGTAAAAGAATTGGCTAAGCGCCAAGCGTGGGCACGCTGTGTGCGCACCTTCCGGGGGACGTCAGGGGATACTCCTGGCGTGTGTTATACCAAAGATATTGTGTATCGTGAGGGCAATATCGCAATGTGGGAGCTTATACAAAAGGATCCCACCTGGGTCGACAAATTCTCCCTGGGTAAATATGACCCCGCCAACGAAGAGCACGTGGCTATTGTTAGAGATTTGGGGCTGCTCTAAATATACCCCACAAACGCTAGTTTTTTTGCAAAAAACGTGCTATAATATCCGCATGAATATGCGACTACTCCTTGCCTCGGCCACGCTCGTCTTTGCGTGCGTTTTTGCGATTCCGGGTGTCGTGTGGGGAGCGGCTACTCCCGTACCAACCAAACTCGCAACGACCACCGCTTCTTCAGCCACCGCCACTGAAGAAGCTCCTGCGGGATTCCTTGAGATGCGTACGAATCCAAAACCTGACCTCACGAAACCAGAGGAACAGCCCGAAAAGAATGACATCCAAAAATTACTTGAACAGCGCCCGGTCAAAGAGCCCAGTTTCTTTAACTTTATTGCATATTGGGTACAAAAGGCAATTAGCTTGGGTATCCCCGCGAACACCATCGTCCTCTTGTTTTTGATTC
>JAKFXP010000123.1 GCA_021731325.1 Parcubacteria group bacterium | reverse complement strand
ACTCGCGGCGTATGACCATGGTCATCTGGCCACCTGCACTATGCGCGTCACACTCCTGTCAACCCCACCCACGCAAGAATATAGCTTCATGGGTGTACCAACCCCTCCCCATCTACCCGGTCAATTAGAATTTTTCTTTGTGCAACGAAGTGACTTGTACCTCCATGCACTGCAAATACACGGGTCTACCTACCTTGCGCGCGCAGAGATGTCAAATTTTCTCAATGAGAATCCGGACATGTATATGCCACGCACGATACCCTCAGTAGACGGACACTATCCTATGCGATGTTCACTGACTCAACCGACCGGCACACGCGACCGAGAAACGTTTTATGTGCCATCGAACATAGTACTTGCACCCTACACTACCACAACCACCAAAGCCATTGGTGAAAAAGGTGTCGTCCAGGTGGGAGCAACTCACGATTGTGAAGACGGGGGCATTCTCCGTATCTAAGTACATAACCTAACCCCCAGATATACATGCGGCGGTTAGGTTTTTTAGTATGGTAGGTATTCGTGTTTAAAAAGTATATACTCTAAAAGCATACCGGATATGATTAAAAAAGCAGTATTTGCGGGTGGATGTTTTTGGGGCATGGAAGAGCTTATTCGTTCACGCCCGGGTGTTGTGGCAACGACGGTAGGGTACACGGGTGGCAGTGCCGACAATCCAACCTACCATCATCACGAAGGACATGCTGAGGCAGTGGAGATAGAATACGATACCGAACAAACCTCATACAAGGACCTTCTCGACTTTTTCTTTCAGATACACAACCCAACGACACACAATCAGCAGGGAAATGATTATGGTACCTCATACCGTTCAGCTATTTTTTATGCAACTCCCGAAGAAAAACAGGAAGCCCTTGATTTTATTACTATCGTCAATGAGTCAGCGCGTTGGTCTGACCCCGTCGTAACCACACTCGAACCTTTCACACGATTTTGGCTTGCAGAAGAGTACCATCAAGACTACCTCCAAAAAAATCCACACGGGTACACGTGCCATGCGGTGTGGTTTGACAGTTACCGATAAGACATCTTCTGCAAAACACTAGACTTCAAAGTATTGACATTTGTGCATTATATGTGGTATAATGCACACCGTACGTGCCTCAAGAAGTACGTACGCCATGTACCTTACAATTGGAGGATAAAAATGAAACAGTGCCCTATGAGAACACTATTCATGATGGTGAGTATTGCGTTGTGTTTCCTATATGGAACCTACGCGTATGCAAACACCCATCAAGAACAGTGTGCGGTATGCAACACCTATGCAATGGGGGGATTCGTAGCGAATCAACCTCGTATGTTCCTGGCGTTTGCACAACCATCTCCCCCACTCACATTCACCCCTACTCAAACGCCAGCAGTACCCTGTGCTACCCATGCACCCGTCGAGCGGAATGGTGCTGCGATACGCTCCTGTATCACGCAGCAGCACCCCTTCACCGACGCAGGGCAATCACACAGCGTAGTGCTTCCGAATGGATTAGCCGTTGACTATGTGACCATCAAAAAAGAGAATGTACCACGAGGTATTGGGGTATGGAACTACTTTGCAGTAGTGAAAACATACGCCCCTACCACCTATACCGCGTACCAAGATGCATTTTACCATCTCAACAAAGAGGGTGCTGCGCGCAAGGTAGCAGAGCGGGGTTGGACGTCGCTGCAACATGCAGACTTACAGATACCTATTCGGGTCACTGGAACAGATGCGGTGCTTGCTCGCGCTTCCTACCACGGTCACACAGTGGCACACACGCACGCACGCACCAAACACGTGCTGTATCCGAAACAATTAGTACGTACTCAATCTATACACACGCTCGTACGTACTGCATTTCGTGACACACCAATCATGGTGAAAATTGCTCAATGCGAATCACAGATGATACATGGCTATTCGAACGGACGGGTGCTACAAGGGATAATAGATCCCGATGACATTGGCGTCATGCAGATTAATCGCCGGTACCATGGTCGAGATGCCCGACGTATGGGGTACAACATTTATAGTGCACAAGGTAATATTGCCTTTGCAAAATACCTCTACAGAACACAGGGTACACGACCCTGGAAGGCATCAAGCCCGTGCTGGACTAAATCTACCGGTACATAAGTAGTTTTTACTTCGCCCTACGCTCTTTTACAGCCGCACATGCTGTCACCTCAAGAATAATAATACGACACGTGACCGCAGTATGCGGCGCAAAAAAACCGAGTATATACTCGGTTTTTTATATAATCCAGCAATTTTTGGAATACCGGCCTTGTGAACCATACGAGGCTCCGCCCTTCGAAATCCTACACCCAGAGTGTGTGCCTGGCACCTTGCTCGACATGGTACGAGATTAAGTAGAAATTGCCTATTTTAGCGGCGCAGCATCAAATCGTACTTTGTTTTCAGTCATCCACTTTTGTTCATCTCCCTCTTTAGCGTTTTTCATCACGTCAGGGTGAGCTTGCATATAGTGAGGCATGAGCGCTTTCATCCAAGCTTCAAATGTTTCGCCCTCGGCTGTTACCTCGCATAGATCGCATTTAAGTGTTTTCATGAGATGATTGTATCACAAAACTATTTCTTCCGCGGTCCCCACTGCCAGTGAGGTTTCTCTCCTTTCTTGTAACAGATAAAAATAAGAATAGCGGTCAGTATAATAATTGGCAGGGCAAATACTAGAAAATTACTTCCCGAGTCGGGATTTCCTGGTATATCTTTTTCTCTGGTAAGCACCAGAACTGAGATGAGTGCGACATATGCAAGAATAACAAACCATCCTTGCCATCTTGCCGGCGCCCAGCCCAAGCCGTAGAGCTTGGCTTTGAACCAATAGCCTTGAGGATTGTCTTTTAAGTAATTTATATATTCTTTGATCATATTTACTTAGTTGTCACTTTATACGGCTTGCCATCCTTGTACGTCGTCCACTCTCCGGTGGGTTCTCCTTTTTCAAAGTGGCCAGAACGCTTGAGTTCGGCGTCGTTGCGATACCATTCCCAGTGTCCATGTGGATGACCGTCTTTCATTTTGCCTTTTGACCAGATTACTCCATTGGCGTGATATTTGATCAAATAACCACCTTTTATCTCTGATTTTTTTGTGGGGGTTTTTGGCATGTAGATCTATTTTATCAGAAATTCAGCAGTTATACATATTTTGAGTTTGCTTACATCTTTATGGTGTGGTATTGGGGACAGGCACTATTTCACGGCGTAAATCCGGGTTCGAGCGCGTACTAATATGGTGATTGTGTGGATGGTATACGGTGGGTTACAGGGTAGGGATGTACTACAGCGCGAAAACAGAAACATAATTGTGCCTGTCCCTATTTCGATGTCCCTATTTCCTTGACAAATACTAATCATGATAGTATAATCAACACTAGGTCGCATTTGCGTACACATCTATTCTTTTAAAACAGTTGGACGTGTCGTAATGCTTTGTTTTACAATCTCATTGAGAAGGAGTCCAGATGGACGACAATATACTAGTATTGAAGTTGGTAGTTCTAGCACTTGTGGGATTTGTTCCTTACTGTGCGTACCTAGCGGGAGTGCATGCAGAAATGGAGATCCGTCATTTCCATCAAGGCGGTGCATACAAACGCGGAAAAGGTCCAGATGGTAATCGTCGTTGGGTCTGTGAATGTCTGTACTTGGTGTCAAGCGTCTTGGTGGTGGCGTCAATCACTTGGGTTTTCTGGGATACAATAACTACTCATTTCCAAGTTAGGGGTATAGTACCGTGTTTTGTATGTGTGAACATGCTCACACTTCAATATATCCGAAGTTGTGGAGAAAAAAGAGCCTGGCAGATGGAACTTGAGAGAGATATGGGATACGAGTGATTCCATCACACTACGACAGCTGTATACACAACAGCACTGCATACCTGCGGTGCTGTTTTTATATATACACTTGCGCAGACCTACCGTAAAAACTACTTTTCTGAAGGGAAACAGGGGATAAGTACAGTTTATTTCAGGTATGTATGTTGTAATCAAATATTTACGACAATACCTACCATGAGACGGCTCCGGCGGTAGGAATTTCGATCCTTACATGGACATGTTTTACGCAACACAGGCGGTAGGATTCGCCTCTCCCGTTGGTCGAGATCCTACGTTTGTATAGTCGCTCGCCCTACCTTAATGAAGGGCAGAGCTACACTTTTTAAAAACGTGGTCTTTCGGTTGACCAATTTCACTTACGAGCATTGCGAGTTAGTGAAATGGAAATACTCTTGTGGTGCGAATCCTACCGCCGGAGCTCGTTCGAACATAATTGGATTATTTTTGAATCTCCTCATAATCTTCCTTACTGCCAATCACCCGAATGTAGTTTTCACATCCATCTACTTCAATAGTCCCACACTTGCAGGGACTCACTTTCTTGTGCGTATTGAAATAGATTTCAGTGTTACACTTTTTACACTTGATGTATATTTCTTTTTGGTTTGCAACAGGATTCATATATGTTAATCAGAGAAAATATCCACATACTTTTTATATATATAAGACTGTCCGTATTTTCTATTCTTATCTTTAGGAATAAGAATACCGAGCTCAATGAGGCGATTGATGACAGCTTGTGCGCCTACTCGAGAGAAGCCAGTCCACTTCTGGACAGACGCAACGTTTACGATTGGCTGCTCGTACAATTTAGGTAGCACAAGAGTCGCACTTTCCGAAGCACGTTTGCCGAGTGTTTGGACTTTCAGTACATCCTTTTCTCGAAGTGCAGTTATTTTTGAGACTATATCAATAGCCTCGTTTGCAATCTCAATAATGCCATCAAGGAAGAAATCTACCCATTCTGCGATATTTCCAAAGTGGTATCCGAACAGTCTTTCATAGTAAACTTCCTGGTGTTTCTTGAAGAATGAGGACAGGAAGAGTACAGGTTTCTCAAGATAGCCTTCTTTCCAGAGATAGAATGTAATAAGCATTCGTCCTGTTCGACCATTACCATCAAGGAACGGGTGAATTGTTTCGAATTGTGCGTGAATAAGAGCTGCTTTAATGAGCGTAAGATAGTCATCATTTGAATGCATAAACTTTTCTAGGTCTGCAAGCGCCGTATGCATCTCCTCTACTGGAGGCGGGACAAATCGGGCATTATCAGGCTTTGTACCACCGATCCAGTTTTGAGACTTTCTAAATTCTCCAGGGTCAGAGAAGTGAGTGGTACGAGCCTTGTCCATCAACTGCTTGTGGAGTTCTCGGACAAAGCGAAGTGCCATCGGAAAATTATCATTCTTTACTCGCCGCATTCCGTAGTGGAGTGCTTTAATGTAATGCAAAATGTCATCCACATCTTGAGGGATATTTGCGTTCGGCTGGACCTCTGCCTCGATCGCATCGATCATGGTCGCCATCGTCCCCTCGATTTGACTTGAAGAAGCAGCATCTTTTCGGAGGTACATGCTTAAAAAGAAATCGACATCCGGTAGGAGTTTGGTGATACCGTCCAGCTTGCCGAGCAATCTGGTCGCTTCATTGCTCTTTTTTAATATGTTTGGAGTAAACTCAAGATCACCTTTTGGTGGAAAGGGTGCGGGAATAAAGGCTTTAAATCCTTCTTTTTGATCTTCGAGCTGGCCAATTTCTACAGATTTCATGTTTGCTTACATCTTTTTATAGATGTAAGCAAAGTATATATGTTTGCTTACATCTAGTCAAGCAATACAAGCAAACTCAAAATGTGGATAACTAGGAATGAGGGTAGCTGTACTGCACTGAGTCGACAGAATGGGTCCTGACTTACCCTGTAGAAAACACCAGATACTGTATCATTCGTCTTCGCGAGCTTGCGAAGCGATCCAGAGTAAGGGCTCGTAACATGGCTCCGCCCTTCGAAATCCTACACGCAAGGTGCATTGGCACCTTGCTCGCCGGAGCCAGAATACAAAAAGCACCCTGAATAGGGTGACCTTTTTGCTGGCTCCGCGAACATGACAGTATTATAACCATGTTCGCAGACCGTGATTTCATGCACGGAATGTACAACCAGCTACTTTTCATCAAAGCGATGGAAAGAAAAGAGGTTGTGGTGTGAGTATATCCGCAATACGAGTCCAAAAATCATACCATAACAGCATTACAGATACGTTTGATACTATCAAACGTATCGCATTCCATAGCTTCTATTTTCGAAAACCAGCGAGCCTCTGAAATTTCTTGTTCGGCGATTTCAAGCCCACCCTCATTGGTGTATGCGAGATATATATAATCCACGTGAAAATGCTCATTATATTTTTTTGACGCAGGTATCTTTTCTAGTAACACACAGAAAGGTGTTGGGATTTGCTTCTCCTTGTCATTGTTTAGCTGGGGTAAATTTTCACCAATGCGGGCAAGGGTGACATCAATACCCACCTCTTCCTTAACTTCCCGTATCGCAGCCTCGTCAGGTGATTCATTGGGATCTAC
>JAKFXP010000023.1 GCA_021731325.1 Parcubacteria group bacterium | reverse complement strand
TTGCAAGAAAGAGAAATATCATAATAGTACGTGGCACATATGCCACAGATACCCCATCTGACCAGAACGGTCGGGTGGGGCTTTTGTTTTATTGACGGTTTTCAAAAATTTCGTGTATACTACACAGGCTTAACGTCAATAGGGTACCTAGCGATATCGTAGTGGCGCTTACCAGTTACTAACCGAATATATACATATGTCAAAGAGCGTATCTGCAAAGATCAATCTTCGCCCTTTGGGCGACAAGGTGCTCGTACGGCCACTTTCCGATGAGGAATTGGGCACCAAATCTGCTTCGGGCATTATTATCCCTGAGACCGTTGATCGTGAAAAAGCTGATCGGGGCGAGGTGGTTGCCGTGGGGCCAGGACGATGGAATGAAGATGGAGACAAGCGCATACCCCTCAGTGTTGTTATTGGTGACAAGGTCATTTTTCAGTGGGGAGACAAGTTCGAATATATGAGTCAGACGTATTACCTTGTTTCTGAGAGTAATCTTAGTGCGGTAATCGACTAACAAAAAACAAAGTACAGTAAGTATTGTTAACTAATACCAGAGATAGAGTATGGCATCAAAGAAAGTAATTTATGATGAAGACATTCGCAAAGCCTTAAAGCGCGGGGTGGATGCGGTCGCCAATGCGGTACGGGTGACCATTGGTCCTCGCGGACGTAATGTCGCGATTGATCGGGGGTACGGTGGTCCAACCATCACCAACGATGGTGTAACGATCGCAAAAGAAATCACCCTCAAAGATAAGTTTGAAAATATGGGTGCGGAGATCGTAAAGGAAGTCGCAACCAAGACGAATGACACTGCAGGAGATGGTACGACGACCGCCGTGGTCTTGACCCAGGCGATTGTGACCGAAGGTATGCGTCGCACTGCACTTGGTGCCAACGGCATGAACGTGCGCCATGGTATTGATGAGGCGGTGCGCGACACGGTTGCCGAGCTCAAGAAGATGGCAAAGGCGGTAAAGGGGAATGACGAAATTCGCCAGGTTGCCACCATTTCGGCCGAGAGCGAAGAGCTTGGAAAAGTGATCGCTCAGACGATTGAGAAGGTGGGTAAAGATGGGGTCGTGACGGTCGAGGAGAGTCAGTCATTTGGTATTGAGAGCGAAGTGGTCGAGGGACTCGAAATTGATAAGGGCTACGTGTCGCCCTACATGATCACCAATGGTGAGCGTATGGAGGCCGAGTACAAAGATGTTGCCGTCCTCGTTACCGACAAAAAAATCTCAACAATCAAAGAAATTTTGCCTTTGCTTGAAAAACTCGCACAGACCGGCAAGAAGGACATTGTGATTATTGCGGACGACTGTGATGGGGAAGCCCTTGCGACGTTTGTCGTCAACAAATTGCGTGGCGCATTCAATGTGCTCGTCGTGAAGGCTCCCGGATATGGTGATCGAAAAAAAGAAATACTCACCGACATTGCGACCATGCTTGGCGCAGAAGTGGTGAGTGATGAGCTTGGACGTGCGCTCGACAAGGCGGAGCTTGTGCAGTTGGGTAAAGCAGCACGCATCGTGTCCACCAAAGACAGTACGCTTATTATCGGAGGGAAGGGTGCGAAGAAAGATATTGATGCGCGCGTCACCTCGCTCAAAAAACAGCTCGAGAATACCGACAGTAAGTTTGACAAAGAAAAACTCGAAGAACGTATCGCAAAGCTCTCCGGTGGTGTAGCAGTGATCCGGGTTGGTGCGGCAACGGAGACTGAGATGAAGTATCTTAAGCTCAAGATTGAGGATGCCGTGAACGCAACCAAGGCAGCTATCGAGGAGGGTATTGTTCCGGGAGGTGGCGCGGCGCTTGCAAAGGTTGCCCACACCCTTGCGGAGAAGCGTACCAAGAACATCAAGAGTTCATCACGTAATGATGTTGAGTTTGAGACCGGGTACGCCATCCTTCTTTCGGCCCTCAAGGCGCCGTTGTATCGCATCGCATTTAACGCAGGCAGGGAAGAAGATGCCTCGGTTATCGTTGATCGTGTTGCAAGCTCTAAGGCGGGCGAAGGATACGATGCCAAGAAGAATGAGTTTGTCGACATGCTTGCCTCGGGTATCGTTGATCCGGTCAAGGTGACACGCTCAGGAGTACAGAATGCCGCCTCTGCCGCCGCTATTCTTCTTACGACCGAAGCAGCAGTTGCTGAGGAACCCGAAGATAAACCAGCCGCAGGAGGTGCGCCCGACATGGGAGGCATGGGTGGTATGGGAGGCATGTACTAGTACACTGCTAACCTACAAAGATAATAAAAAACAGTCGTCTATTTGAGACGGCTGTTTTTTTCTCAACACCCCTAAAAATCCGCCACACATACTTTTTTGACACACTGCACAGTCTGCCTGTGCAGACGAGCATAGCGACCGTTCCCGCGGGAACGGGACGCGTGTATCAAAAAAGTATGTGTGGCGGATTTTTTTTGTAACGCGTAACTTTTGTTGAGATAGAAAAACACCTCACGTATGGCGAGGTGTTTTTCTATCTCTAGAGTGAGGTGTTACCAGCGGCGTTCTTCACGCGCAGGGCGTGAAGCGCGGTGGCAGTCACTGCAGCGAACAGGGCGGTCATCACGAGGCTCAAAAGGGAGCTGCGTGATTTCCTTGCCACAGTCTGCACACTTCCAGCTACCTTGTACCATTGGGCGATCTGCGCCACGAGGTCCACGGTCGCTTTGAGCTGGACGCTCAGGGCGGCTCGCGCGGTAGCAGTCGCGACACTTCAAGGTGTCGAGCTGGTCGTCACGAGGTGAAAATGGGAGCTGAGTGATCTCATTTCCACACTGTGCACACTTCCAGTTACCCTGCACCATAGGGCGCGGAGTAAAACCACGGTTATCATTACCGTACATATCTTCGTACATAGTTATGTTCTTCTAACACACGACCCATTAGAACAAAACTATGCACACCCGGAGGAGTGAACCATAGAGGTCCAGTTCGTCTAACGTGGCTCCTTTATACGGTATAGCGTCGATAAAGTCAAGCGTCGGTATCCACGAACCCCCATACCAGGAGACACACGCTACGATTGTAATGTATGGTATACTGTGGTGCGATACACTATTCATTAACTACTCATACCTATGTCACTTGTTTACATCATTCTGGGTATTGCAGCACTCGTACTCCTGTGGGGTGTTGCTACGTACAATCGCTTTGTTGCGTTCATGCAGCGCACCAAAGAAGCCTGGGCGGATATCGATGTGCAGCTCAAGCGTCGATACGACCTCATCCCCAATCTTGTGGAGACGGTAAAAGGGTACGCGTCGCACGAACGCGAGACACTTGACGCGGTAGTAGAGGCGCGCACCAAGGCGACCAGTATGACGATTGATCCCTCAAATGTTACGACAGACCAACTCGCGGCATTTAGCGCCGCAGAGCAAGGCTTGTCGGGTGCGGTGGGTCGATTGCTTGCCGTTGCGGAAAATTACCCCGATCTCAAGGCAAACCAAAACTTCCTTGAGCTCCAGCGTGAACTGACGGACACCGAAAACAAAATCCAAGCAGCACGACGCTTTTATAACGGTAATGCGCGTGATCTTGGTATTAGCCTTCAGCAATTTCCGAGTAATATCATTGGCAACATGTTCGGGTTCCAGGGCATGCCATTCTTTGAATTGGGTGAGGGTGAGCAGGTGGCACGCGAGCCGGTTAAGGTTCAGTTTTAAGTGCGCGACCATTAATTTAGTGATTTATTTTATTCCGCATGACAGAACGCATTTATTACAACAAATTGGTGTGGGACAATGTCCCTGATATTATCCGCGCAAAAGGAAAAGACTGTGAGGTGCGCGTACTTACCGATGAAGAATTTGAAATAGAGCTCCTCAAGAAGGTAGAAGAAGAGGCAAGTGCATTACCGGAGACGATGTCTCGACAGGAATTAATTGATGAGCTTGCAGACATTGTAACCGTGCTTGAGTACATTAAGGCACGTCGCACCATCACCGAGCTTGAGATTGCCGATGCACTTGAGCGACATGTACACAAGCGAGGTAGGTTTGAAAAAAAACTTTTTTTGGTATGGTCGTCTGACAGTGAGTATGTCACCAACGAAAAGGCAAAGACGGTGATACGACTCACGATTCCTGACGAAAAGCCGGCACCGCGTGAAGAAGCGTCAGTGGTACCCAGTGCAGAAGCATAGGCACACCGGCGCTATTTGGTTTATGGCCACCCTTTATACCCATCAAAGCGCAAACGTACACAAGACCTGGTTCCTCATGACCATGTTTTTTGCCGTGGTGGTGTTTTTGGGGTGGGGAGCAAGTTGGTATTTTGACAACCCCGCCATTCTTTTGATTGCTTCAATATTGGCAATCATTACTAATGTGGGAAGCTATTGGTACTCGGACACTCTGGTGGTACGGATGACCCACGCAGTTGAGGCACCGGTGAGCGAATATCCCGAACTTCATCGTATTATTGAAAACCTGGCGATTACAGCCGGATTACCCAAACCACGAGTGTATATCGTTAACGATCCTGCACCCAATGCGTTTGCAACGGGACGGGATGCGGAGCATGCGGTTGTGGCCGTTACGACCGGCATCCTTGGTATCCTCGAACGGAGCGAACTTGAAGGGGTTATTGCGCATGAGTTGTCACATGTGGGTAATCGCGACATGTTGGTGTCCACGGTTGCAGTGGTGCTTGTTGGATTTGTGGCAGTACTTTCAGATTTTTTTCTTCGATTTGTGATGTACGGAGGGGGAAACAGTCGTGATCGTGGAGTGCATCCGGTACTTCTTATCTTAGGACTTATTGCAGCGGTGCTGGCACCGATTGCGGCATCACTCATTCAGCTCGCGATTTCGCGGAAGCGGGAATTTTTGGCTGACGCCTCCGGTGCACTCTTGACCCGATACCCCGAAGGTCTTGCGTCTGCGCTCACCAAGATCAGTCTCTATGGTCGTGAGATGCAGCACGCCAATCATGCAACTGCGCATCTCTTTATCGCCAATCCGTTTGGCGGTGCACGGGGTATCGGTGCTTCGGTAGGCCGTCTCTTTTCTACTCACCCTCCTGTTGAGGAGCGTGTGGCGGCACTGCGTTCACCTGGATCACATGGAGGAGTCTAATGCGTTAGGAGTTTTTTCATACCGAGACGAGGAGTACGAAGTATACGTACAGCCAGTTGTAGAGGTGGACATACAGGGTGGGTATACGATACGGAGTGGTGAAGCACTCTTGCGGTACCGTATGCGGCACGAAACACCGCTCACTCGTATACGTGCAGCACAACAAGATGGTTCGATACACGAGATCACCACTGCGGTAGTATCTGCAATTGTCGCAAGTTTCACCGATGTGCCAAATGCAGTACCGATTGCGTGCAATGTATCGGCGCCGGAGATTACCCAGGAGTTTATTGATCGTATCAGAGCTATACAACACGAGTTACACCGGACACATCACGACTCGCATCTCCTTATGTTCGAGCTCTCCGAAGAGCATGCAATAACCGAAGAACATATCCAACATATCCAGCAACTCCATGCGATGGGCGTACCTCTTGCGCTGGATGATTACGGAACAGGGTTTGCCAATGTGGAGACCTTGCGACTCTTGTATGGGGCAGGGGTGCCGGTACGAGTGAAGCTCGACATTACGCTCGCACAAGATCACACGATTGTTGATGTGGCACGGATGCTTAAGCGAGAGTTTGATGCAGACCTGGTAGCCGAAGGGGTGACCGAAGCGCAGATACCACTTTTGCGTGAGATTGCGTATTTCCAGAGCTTTGTGACCGGACGCGCAATGCCGCTTTCGGAGTGGTGCGAGCGCATGCGGAGCATGGTATAGTATGCGAGTTGTGTGGCATTCTGCGCACCAACAGTATATAATATACGGAGGCGTCGCATAGTGGTCGAGTGCGCTCGCTTGGAAAGCGAGTAGGGCGCAAGCTCTCGGAGGTTCGAATCCTCTCGCCTCCGCAGTGAATGAAATGAACAAGGAGGTGAGTGAGTGCCCAATGGCACTCACGTAGAGGATTCGAAGCTGTTGCGAGACGTTTTGCGAGCCCCTATGGGCGATGCAAAAGGTCCGCAACGGGTACTGAACAGGTACTGTTCGAATCCTCTCGCCTCCGCAATCCAGGATTTCGCAAGTGGACAGAGAAAGAAATTTTTTCATGTATTTTATAAAATCTCTAGTTAAATATTTACCATACTTGTTAGTAGGTTTTGGTGCTGTTTGGACAGCCATTGTGTATCCATTTTCAGAGTATGGCGACAATTGGGCAGTTATGCCTATTTTTGTTATTTATCCAGCGATATTTCTTTCTTTTATCCTAAATTTATTTCTTCGTATAAATAACAAGCTGACATATTTCTTTTTCTCGTTGTTCATGATGATAATGCTTTTCTATCCTTGGATTATAGCACTTATGTTAATCTCTAAAGATTCATTATAATTATTACATAAAACCCGTAGGTAATATCAACTGAGTTGATGC
>JAKFXP010000101.1 GCA_021731325.1 Parcubacteria group bacterium | reverse complement strand
TCCTGTTTGGATTGCCGCACCATTTTGTGGGTATATGTACTGTGCGTTGACCTGTGCAGCGGGTGACTCTAGGTCGGTAAACTCTTGTTTGGTAAGTAGATCAGTAATTTTTTCACTTGCTTTGGTGAGTCGGTCGAGTCCTGCCTGTTGGCCATCCATCGGGGTCGTCGTGTCGAGATTGATGACCAGTCGCGCATAATCAGCTTCAACCGCCTCTTTTGCCGAGCCGGTCACTTCGACGGTGTCTGCAGCGGTTTTGATACCGTATGCGGTGTAGCTACCAATCGCTGTTGCAATCACTGCCCCTGCGGTAAGAATGGTGGCTGCGGCTACCATCGGTTGTGTGTAATCAAGGAGTTGTTTGAGGCTCATACGGTAGGGGGTATAGATGAGTAATACCTCTAGTATACTCCTCTCTTGTAGGGTGTGCGATGGGAAATGGTATACTGGTGCGGGTATGGATTCTATCGAGGCACACATCAACATATTGCTCGACAAAGTGCGACCGTATGTGCAAACCCACGGGGGTGACGTTCAGCTCCTTCGTGTTGAAGAGGGTACTGCATACCTCAAGACGTATGGTTCGTGCGTGGATTGCACGCTTGCGAGCGTGACGTATACTAAGACCGTAGGACCCCTGATCGTCAAAGAAGTTGAGGGGGTTACTGAGGTAGTATTTGAATAATTATTTACGTATAATATTCTCGTAATATGGCAAATCTCGCCGAGTACCCTCGCACCAAAGAGGGTTCAAATATCAGTAAAATTGTTGTCGATCGCGATCTCTGTATTGCTGCCGTATCCTGTATGGCGGTGTCCGCTGAGACGTACGACCTTGATGCAGAAGGGAAGATAGTAGTGAAGGACGCAAATGTCATTGACGACGCAACGCTGCTTGCATCTGCTGAAGCATGCCCCGTTAAAGCAATCTCACTGTTTGACAAAGAAGGGACACAAGTGTTTCCCAAGTAGCGGTACGGCACGAGATATTCATACCAACATCCCCTACATGGGGATTTTGTGTACCGGGTGATGATGTGCAATGCCGTATACTGACGCTATGTTAACAAAGGTAGAATCCATTCTATTGTGGTCAAGTAACATCTGGGGCTTTGGTACCGGTATGTTAGGTCCACTCTATGCAGTGTTTGCGCAGAAGGTTGGGGGTGACATTCTCGAGTTGTCGTGGGCGTATGCCTGCTACCTCGTCACGATGGGGCTCGGGGTGGTGGTCGTAGGGCGTATTGCGGACAAGCGTAATGATGCAAAGGTACTCCTTGTTGTGGGAGCTGCAGTAGGAAGTGTTGCAGCGTTCAGTTATTTGTTGGTGAGTTCGATGTGGGGTCTCTTGGTGGTGCAGATTTTGAGTGGTGTCTCAACTGCGCTTCGTGAACCATCCTGGTACTCATTGTATGACCGTTATTCGGGTGAGGGCAATAATGATGGTGTGGTGTGGGGTCTTGCGGCAGGGTTATGGTATGTGTGTCAGGGTATAGCACTTATGGCTGGTGCCTACCTCGTGTACGCATACTCGTTTGATGTGCTCTTTATCGTCATGGGCACTATCCTTGCCATTTCAACGCTCTATCAAGCAACTATTTTGCGGTACTCCTAATCAGTATGGCGCTATGCAGTACTACCGGTATGTAATCATTGGGGGCGGCATTGCGGGCACAACCGCAGCAGAAACGATACGTACAAACGATCCTGAAGGCTCCATCGCCATTGTGTCAGATGAGCCACATCGATTGTATTCACGAGTGCTCCTCAGCAAACAAAATTGGCTTACCGGTGGGCAGGCATTTGATCGAGTGTGGCTCAAAAGTGAAGTGTGGTACACACAAGAACGCATCCATTTGTTTCGTGGTTTACGTGCAACCATACTTGATGCCAATGCGCAGGTAGTGACGCTTTCAGATGGTGACACGCTTCACTACGAAAAACTACTTCTTGCGACCGGTACCCATAGCCGTAGGTGGAAGGTGCCGGGTGCCGACAAACAGGGAGTGATGTACCTCCGTACCGTTGATGAGGCGAAGGTCTTGCGTGAAGTCGTACAAGACGCCCCCGCGCACGTGGTCATGGTTGGGGGGTCGTGGGTTTCCTTTGAAATTATTGATATATTACTTTCGCATGGGTTTCAGGTAACCGAAGTGCTGCGGGAAAAATACTTTTTTGAACGACAATTCTCTCAGGAAGAGGCGAGTATTATCGAGCGAGTACTCATCGATAGAGGAGTTGAGATTATTCGTGAGTCCGAAGTATCTGAGGTGCTGGGTGACGTGCATGTCGAGGGAGTACGTCTCAAAGACGGTCGCATGATACCCTGCACCTATGTACTTGCGATGATTGGGGTAGAGCACCCTCTCGAATGGGTGGCGCAGGCGGGTATTGCAACACATACGGGTATTTATGCAAATGAGTTTTTGGAGACTAATGTCCCGCATATCTGGACAGCGGGAGATACTGCTGAATCGTGGGATCGTGCATTAGGCGAGACGACCATTATGGGTAATTGGATGAGTGCTCGATTTCAGGGAGACATTGCGGGTAAGAATATGAGTGGACAACATGTCCCATTTGATCAGGTGTCCCTGCACTTGAGTCATGGGTTCGGTTTTACCATTGGATGGATTGGTGATGTATCTCCGGGTGCAGATAGAATCATTGTACATTACCCAACTCCCGAACCCGATACGTACTGCCGTATTATTATCTGGCAGGGACGCATCGTCGGCGGCACCACCATTAATCGTCCCGATCTCATGCAGGCGATCACCACTCTTATTAAAAAGAAGACGTCAGTAGGTCATGTGGTTGCTGATATAGCAGCAGGGAGTGTAGATCTGGGGGCACTTGCACCGTCATAAACAAAACAACCCCCATGCATGGGGGTTGTTTTGTTACGAGGGTACTTATTCGGTCGCCTCGGGGGGCGTGTCAGCGGGTGGAGTGGTGTCGATACGCATAAGTCGTGCGTCAACAATAACGACACCTTTTTCGGTTGCAAATACGGGATTAAAATCAACCTCTTCGAGTTCGTGGTAGTCGAGCGCAAGGTGGGAGAGTGAGGTAATGGCGTCTACCAGTGCCTCGATATTCACGGGGGTAGAACCCCGTGCACCGGTGAGGAGAGGGTACCCCTTAATCTCCTGAATCATGGCACGTGCATCCTCTTTTGACACGGGTGCTACGCGCATGGCGCTGTCATGTAATACCTCCACAAAAATACCTCCCAGACCAAAAACGATGACCGGACCAAAAATGGGGTCACGCTTCATACCCACGATACATTCGACCCCACGCACCATACGCTGTATCAACATGCCGTCTATCGCGGCACCTGGTGTGTGATCGGCAACCTGCTTCTCAACATTCTCCCACGCCTCCTCCAGCGCTTCGGCGTCTGCGAGATTGAGGACGACCGCACCAAGATCACTTTTGTGTACCAGCGTAGCGGCGATTGCCTTCATGGCGTAGGGGCTGTCACCGAGCTTGCTTAATGCAGGCGCAATATCTTTTTTCTCACGTACAAATACTCCTGCAAGGGGCAGATCGTAATTGTTGAGTACGGTTTGCATTTCTTCAATGGGGTACATGACGAGGTGCGGTGACAAGCGAGGGCCGGCTGGGATTGCAGGCGCTGGCTCGGGAGCCTTGGTGCTGTGGCGCGCGAGCGATTCAAGTGCTTCCACCACATCGCTGGGAGTGTGAAAGACGGGCATACCTTGGGTACTCAATGTCTCGATACCTTCGATCACCGTGCGACCACCCATAAATATAGGAATAATTGGTTTTTCAGCACGATGTTTCAACAAGACCTCGGCAATCCCTTTTGGGTCAGTCATCATCTGAGGGGTCACAATCGTCAAGATTGCATCGACTTCAGAGAGCGTCGTGAGGGTGTCGAGAACGTGGTCATACCGATCAGGGCCTGCGTCACCAATGACATCAATAGGGTTACCTACGGCCGCCATCGGAGGCAGTACCTTACGGAGTGCACCTCGTGTCTCTTCGTCAAAGGTGGCGAGGGTGAGCGAGTGGGATAGGTCAATAAGATCAGCGGTATTTACCGAAGGTCCACCCCCATTGGTAAGAATAGCGAGGCGAGTGAGGGGAGTTGTGTGACCGAGTGCAAAGAGTTTGGCGAGTGAAAAGAGTGCGCGGGCGGAGGTGACGGGGATAGCACCGGCCTGGCGGAGCGCTGCATCAAAGACGGCATCAGCGGGTGCAAGCGACCCAGTGTGGCTTGCAACCGCCGCCGCGCCACGAACGCTTCGTCCGGCACGGAGTACAACCACGGGTTTGTCTTTGGTGATACGAGATACCGCAGCAAGGAGTGCAGGACCATCACCAACCTTTTCGACATAGAGTAATACGGCCGTGGTGTCAGGATCATCGGCAAGGTATTCGAGGAACGCTACTTCGGTCAATGAGGCTTCGTTGCCGAGACTTACAAACTTGGAGATCCCCACCCCTTCTTTGGTTGCCCAGTCCAAGAGTGCCGTGCCCAACGCACCTGATTGTGAGACAAAGCTGATTCCTCCCAATAATGGTTTCTCAACGGCAAAGGAGGCATTCCAGTCCGCATGTGCATTAATGATACCAAGACAGTTTGGGCCTAAAAGCGTGATGTCGTTTTCTCGAGCTACCACAGCGAGTTCTTCTTCGAGAATGGTGCCTGCTTCCCCCGCCTCTTTGAAACCAGCCGAAATCACTACGGCACTCTTGATACCTTTTTCTGCACATTCGCGGAGTACGCTCGCAACCACATCCGCACGTACCGCAATGATGGCGAGGTCAACCGGGCCAGGGATTGCTTTGACGCTTGGGTGCGTTGCGTGTCCGAGCACCTCTACTTCGGTGAGCGAAATAGGATATATATCGCGCACGCTTCCCGCGAGGACGTTTTTCATAAGGGCATACCCTACTTTGTGAGGGTCGTTGGCGGCTCCAATAATGGCGACAGAACGAGGGTTGAAAAGGGTGTGTAATTGCATATCCTCGTATTATACGGGAGTGGGCGAACTATACAAAAATAGAGAAGTGCGCTCACGTAATGCGTGCACAATAATATATTGACATACAATATATTATTGTGGTATTGTTTATGTTGAACCTATTTTGTGATCCATACTATATTTTGGAGGTGTGTATGAACGACGTACTATCAAAACTCAATGAGTGGTTATTGGTAAGTACCATTTTTATAGCTCTTTTTCTCCCTCATTGCTTGAGTATTCCAGACCTGCTTTTGGGTATCTGGTGATATACCAGGCGAAAACCCGACACTTGTAAAGAGGTCGGGTTTTGTTTTGTGTACATTATAGTGTGACCTAATGTTGGTCAGGTGCTCGTACCAAATGATGAAATCGCAGAGCATATCTGGGAAGTATATATGCAGGTTCGTCAGCGCACCGATGTAGCGCGGGTGGCGCGACAGGCTATCAAGATACTGTATCCAGAATAATCAAACGCCCTCACCTCGTGAGGGTTTTTCTACGCCCGATCCCCGTATACGAGATGCGAGGTTCGCGTACTCATTCTCATACTCGATACTCATACCGCATACTTCGCCCCTCGCCGTGGACATCTCTCTTGGATATCCCTACATCATACCCGTATACTGCTAAGTACATGGACGCTGGTTCTTCTTACATCCGCACGATAGCAATCGGCGGTGCTGCAGGTGATGGGGTGCGCGAAGCGGGCATCAATTTTTCAGAGCTTTTGCACGAGCTTGGCTATCGGCCATTCACCGCATTCGAGTACCCCTCCCTCATTCGCGGAGGGCATAATTTTGCGCGCATTAGTTTTGCGATTGATGCAGTGCATGCGGACTACCACGAGCTCGACGTGCTCGTTGCCGTCAATAGCGAATCAGTGCGCGTACATGCACCCGCTCTCAAACCCGGAGCACATGTCTTTGTAGAGACTGCGTACGTAGCCGAACTCAAAGATCTCAATATTCCTCTCATTGCACTCCCCATGAAGCAGATTGCGGAAGAGTGCAAAGCGCCCCAGGTTGCGCGCACCTCAAGTGCATTTGGCGCATACGGCTACATTATTGGAGTGCCTCTCGACGACCTCAAAAAACTCGCTGCAAAAGTCTTTGCCAATGTAGGTGCAGAGATGAACGTCAACCTCGTACAGCGCGGGTACACCTTTATGCAGGAGCAGGGGTATCCAAAAGACGACATCGTACTCCCTACGGCTCCGAGTGGAGAAGGAGAAGTCATGGATGGCAACAAAGCAATTGCAAAGGGCTTTTTGGCTGCAGGACTCGAAGCGTATCTCGGGTACCCAATGACCCCCTCTACTGCAACCCTCCAGTTTCTTGCAAAAGCAGGCAAAGAGCGAGGACTCAAAGTCATTCATCCCGAAGATGAGATTTCGGTGGTAAACATGGCGCTCGGTATGTCGTATGCAGGCAAGCGAGTAGCAGTAGGTACTGCAAATGGAGGATTTGCTCTCATGCAAGAGGCTTTTTCGTTTGCGGGTGTATCCGAACTCCCCATCGCTATTAT
>JAKFXP010000133.1 GCA_021731325.1 Parcubacteria group bacterium | reverse complement strand
ACCTCCACCACCCTCTGTCACCGGCTCAGACTCGTTCTGACAGACTGGATCACAGAGGTCTCCGGCAGTATTGTTACTGTCATCACACTCTTCACCATACAGAGTCATGATAATACCGTCACCGCAGTATGGGCCATAGCCACTACAGAGCGGATTGCACGTCTTGCCACTAATAGTACTCGAATACGCCCCCGTATTCGAGGCATCATCACACAACTCACTTCCGGATACCAAGGCATCTCCACAGACCGTCAGAGAAACGGTGGTGGTGGCCTCATACGCCGCAGCGAGCGCCTGAGGTGCTCTCGGATGCGTATCTAAGACCATGACGCTGTACACCACTACTGCTACACCCAGCGCGAGCCTATGGGAGATACGCGCACATCGTACATACTCATACATCATAGATCACTGTGCACGCTTGCGTGATAAGTCCACCACACCACCTGCGGTCATCGGTCGCTGGGGTCGCATTGGGGGAGGTGCCTGTCTTCGTGGAGGAGGTGGGACATCGTCATCGTAGTCATCTCGAGTAGATGGTCGTTGTCGCACCCGAGCACGTTTTGGACGACGTATGCGGATGACTACTATAGTAACGAGAATGATGACTAGGAGCAGTGCAATCGGTATAATGATAGAAAGCTTGTCTTTCATTGAGAGACCATCGATACCATACCCCGAATATCCGGTAAGGGTGCCTTGAGGGAGCACTGACAATGTCAATTCACCCGACCGTTTTACCTCGTCCTCAAATCGATAGATGGAGTATTTTACCAAATACGCACTCGGGGGTAATCGAGTGGGTAGGTACGCAGCAACGTCGCGGGTTTCAAACGGCAACACCTCTTCTACCGTATTGGTATTAAATGTTTGTTCCAGTACCACGTTTCCCCGCTTATCATAAATATTCAGTTCTACTTTTGAGGGTGCGGTGGGGGCATTACCCGTATTTTCAATACCCATCGTAAAGGTTATCTTTCCTGGATATTCGAGCCACCAAAATCGACGCGGTTCTTCCGTCTCGCTGATTTGCACCCGCTTTACATCAAAATCTCTAATCTCATCCACAACCCGCACATCAACGTCAATTTGCGCACCAAGCGCGATCGAGACACCGCTCGCCGGATCAGGTGAAAGGGTACGGATACGAATACTTCCCTGGTGGCGTTCATACGCCGCACTCTGCGGTACGCGAATGGTAACCTTCATCGGTACCTGTTTTTCTCCTTTGGGCAGCAGAAATTCAGTCCCTTTGTCAATAACAATCCAGTCGTCAATGCCCGGCACATTCACGGTAATCTCCGCTTTAAGGTCTTCTACAGGATCTCCCCGCACGAGAATAATCTCTTGGGTGTATGTAGAGCCTTGGGTCAATTTGTCATTTCGTACGTACGGAGGTGTGATACCAAAACCAGCATACACACTCGGTGCAACTCCGTACCACACAAAAATAACGGCAAGCAACGCAAGTCGTCTCATTAGGTCTAACATAGGTAAATACGCGCCATACACACGCGAGGTACGAGGAATACCCCGTACCGAGTATTGTACCTGTAAACGACCCTCTTTCATATCGTACATCTGTACACAACTACCAGAAGCCGGAGGTGGTACAAAAAAATCGCATGGGGCGATTTTTTTGTGTCTATGTCAATGAATTGTTACCATTCACCACTCGGTGCAACTACCGCGTCAATAAAGTTACGTCCAATATAATCTCCGGCAAACGTAATACTGCTTGGCACTGCTATTGCCCAGAAGGTGTCATCATTCGCAGGAGTTGAGGTTGCAGTAGTCTTGATGATTACTGCATTCACAAACGTTGGGGTGGTGCTCGTTGAGAGTACGGTGCCGGCTGCATATGCCGTTGAATTGGTGAGTGAGAAGTGCTGGTATGGTACAAAAATTGTTGAGGTTGCGAGATTGGTGCAGGATGGATACGTTACACACATGGCAGCTCCCGAGAGATACTGATCGAGCCCCGTATTACCCGTTGCATACACCGTCGTGGTTGCAATATGGGTACCAGTGTCCTGCCCCGGCTCAAGTGAGCCGTATGCAATAGGACTTCCGGTGGCACGGAACGAGAGAAACTGAGTCATTTGCGAAGCTCCATCCGCACCTTCATCATCGGTAGAGTAGTTGCTTAACGCTGCATCATCATCGGTTGCGCGTGCTGATCCACGCCAATCTTCTGCCGCGGATACACTTCCCACATCCGTTGGATCTGCCGTATACCATAGCGGGAAGGTACACTCCCATACTACCGACGCAGTAGTAGACCCCGCACATCCGTTTGGTGTCTGATAGCAGGTAGGAGCCCACCAGGTAGAGGTCGCCGTATGGGTATAACAATTATTTGTATTAAATTCACCGATAGAGTCGCACCCGAGTCCAATGGCACCTCCAATCCCTGATCGAAAGACATTGATATCGACGTCTGATATCTCTTGTCCTCCCCCATCTGCCTGACAGGAATTATCGTCTGACACACTAAACCGCATCACAAAATTTTGAGTCTGCCCTTCCTCGGTGGTGAGCGCAAGGGTAGTATCAACGGTTGTTGATCCAAATACATCATAGACGGTTATGGTAGAGGAGCTGACATAGGGTGTTGCATTCGAAACCGTAAGTACTGAATCTACCGCCTGCTGCCCTCCTGACGCGGGATGAGTGTGATTATCAATCACATAGCCATATGCAGTAAAGTTCTTATCTTGTGAGGGAATCGCGATGGGGGTTGAGGTTGAGGGATTACTTGCCGCAAAGGTGGAGCTCGCCCAAAACCCTCCTGGACCACAGACGCCGGTAGTAGTGTTGAAGTCCTGCGCTCGGCATACATGAAGCTGTACCGTGTCAGCAGTACCCAAGGTATCCGTATCACTTGCGGTCGTAGTCCAGGTCACGGTAGCGCCTGGTAGAGTGGGGCTGTCATCCGCAAATGCGGTAAAGGTGGGGCGGTGATTGACTACAAAGGGAGACGAGGTAGCAGACGCCGCACCTTCGTGCAAACCATTGTACATACTGGCGTTACAACGCGCGCTTCCCGCATTTTCATCACATACGTATGCAAACCAGTAATTTTTTTCGGCCATTGCTTCGGTCGTGGTAGTACTGACGGTTGCAACCGCACCACTCACAATCGACGCTGATACCGCCCACTGATTGGTTGAACCGCCACCACAAATAGGCGCTCCGCCGTTGACCGGTGTTGGGGTGGAGCTCGCTTTGCAGATAAGAAGTCGGTAATTTTCACCGTTTGAGTCTGAAGCGGTTGCAGTCCACACGGTTGATGTTCCTGAGTTGGTGGGAGTGGTGGTAGCCGAGGCATATACCTCATACGCAGTGACCGTCCAGGTTGGTGCAGTGTTTAAGACCGTAACGGTTGTGGTAGCAGTTGACGTAGCTTGTACACTCGCAACGCGTCCGCCTTGTCCGATATCAAATACCAATGCGAGAATAAAAACGGCAATACCTGCTACAAGCATTGCTATAGATACTTTGCCTGCAGGGGGTACTTGTTCTTGAGTGGGGATTGACATGATGTCTTATAGACTTATCAGAGTAAGTATACCGCACTCGTACATCCTAAAAGACTCATACATGTGGATAAACCGCTTATTTGTAACGAATTGCATCAAGAGGGTTTAATGCCGCAGCTCGGCGGGCGGGAAATACCCCGGTAAGGAATCCAACCACTGCGGAGAACGTGGCGATAAACAAAATAAATGAAAGTGGATATGCAAACAATGATACTGATTTCCCGCCAAAGTTGGATGCGGCAACGTTAACCATAGTATTAAGCGCAAAACCAATACCCACTCCAATCGAAATCCCTACCACACCTCCCAAAAAACCCACGATAACCGCTTCAGAAATAAACAATACTTGAATATCGCGTGAAGATGCTCCCAAGGTACGCATGATACCGATTTCTCCCGTACGCTCCAACAGGGTCACCGTCATAGTGTTAAACATACCGATAGCCGACACGACAAGCGCAATGCCTCCAAACACCGCCAGTACCGCCTGGATACCTTGAAAAATCTTATTTGCCTGCTCTACCGTCTTACTCAACGCAGTCACGCCAAACCCCCGTTCAATAATACTGGTCGTTACGCCATCTAGCCACTCACTTGCCTCGACGCGCACCTGCGCACGTTCAAACTCAGTCACCTGCAGCTGACTCGTTAGTTCATCAAGTAAGATAATAGCGTTTGGCTGACTTTCTTCATTGGAAATACCCACAATGGTGTACCGTTTCTTTAATTCGGTTTCAATCGGATCTTTGCTTCCTTCTCGCTGCACAAACACGCGAAATGAAACCTGTTTACCAATTGCTGATGCGGGATCATCGACCTCAAAAAGTTTGAGCATACCTTTTGAAATAATCACATTTCCTCGATCTTCAGTCGCCGTTTTTTCGTCAAACAAACGTCCTGTTACCGCCTTCGCTCCCGTATATCTAAAATACGCAGGACTTGCTCCTTGTAAAAAGGTATTGCCGGTCAATCCATCGTAGGAAATGAGTGCCGCAAAGCTTGCCATCGGTGCCACATCCTTTACGTGGGGTATTTCATAAAACTCCTGCACCGTCTGGGGATTGAGAATTACTGCGCGTGCTGGAGGGTTATTGATATTGAGGGAAAGAAGGGTATCGCCACCCACAATCTGCTCCAAAATAATATTTTGTAATCCGAATCCCAAACCCACCAAAGTAACCACGGCTGCCGTACCCACACCCATACCCAAAATGGTGAGCCAGGTACGGGCTGGGTTGGTCTTGAACATTCTTGTTGAAAGTTTGGCTACGTCTTGAAATCGCATATACACTGTATATTATTTTGCTTCCGCTTCTTTTTTTCGGTGCAATATACCCGCCAGCTTGGCAAACATCCCCTTATCCATCTCCTCAAACTTCTTCGCCTGTTGTGCATGGATACTATTGGAGTCAGGTTTCGCCTCTTGATGTTGTTGAAAGTGCGATACCCCTTGTGCAATCAGTTTTTCCAAATACCGTGAAAGATCGGCAGCAAGATATATATCAAAACCGCCTCCCCCATCTTCAATAGGAAGTCGGAGCTGTCGGTGGCACTCTTCGCGTGTAATGTACCCATACACCCGATTGGTAATCATTTTTGTTAACCGTTCGAGTAATCGAGAGTCCTGCTCTATCGCATACTCGCCAATCATGTATACCTGGATACGTTTGATAAGCTCAAGCCGCGCCATGTCAATAGTATTTTCTGCCTGCGGGGTGCGTCGAAAACGCACAATGTCCTTGGACTGTTCAAGTACCTGGAACATACGCCGGGTCATTTCTTCCGCTTGTGGTGGTTTAATCCCACATCCCCCCTGTTCATAATCAGTCGTCAACTCGTCCTGAAACTGATGTTCAGATACCACTCCTTCAATGACATGTTGGGTCATTTTTTCAAGGCGCACAATCTGATCAAACGAAAGGTTTTGGGTCAAGAAGTTAATGAGTGACTTCACGCGAAGTTGTTCGGGGGTATCGTAGGGATAAATACGCGCCAGCTGTTCGATCTCGGTAACAATAGTCTCTCCCGGCCGCACTTTAATAATCTGTCGTTTTTCGGGATTCGCCACAATACGGTCAACCTTTCCATAGTCGAGGTAGAATACCCGGTGTGCGTACGGAAGGTACTTCGCATCGTGCGTCACGAGAAGTACGGTCTTTTTGTCATTACGATTAATCTCATCGAGCGTATTCATAACGGCTTCAGCGGACACGGCATCGAGGTTACCCACCGGCTCATCGGCAATGAGTATCTCCGGGTCATTCACGAGTGACCGTGCGACCGATACGCGCTGCTGCTGACCTCCCGAAAGGAGTGAGGGACGTTTGTGTGCAACGTGCGCAATACCAAAACGCTCAAGGAGTTCCATTGCCTGTCGCTCGCGCACCGAAGGGGGCATTCCTGCAAAAATAAGGGGGAGTTGCACATTATCCAAGACCGTCAACGACGGAATGAGGTTAAACGACTGGTACATGATACCCATGGTTTTGCGCTGATACATCACAAAGTCCACCGGGTCGAGTTCGTATACCGAGTCCCCTTTTACGATGACCTTGCCAGACGTTGGTGCAAGTACCCCAAAAATAGAATATAGGAGGGTTGATTTTCCACACCCCGAGGGGCCGAAGAAAATAATATACTCACGTGCTGCAATCTCTATCGAAACGTTCACGAGTGCCTTAAACTCGTTCGATTGCCCCGGATTGTACGTCACATCGACCTTTTCTGTGGTAATAATTGATCGCATATTATTTTCCAATGTTCTTTACCCAACCGAACGTACCTTCAAAGTTCTCAAGAATGATATCGATGATACTCTTCTCTTTTTCGGGAGTGTACAATACAAAATCTTCTGATCGAGTATCATTCCCGGTTCTGTCTTTACACACGACCCAAAACTTATACACGGTCGAAGGCAAAAACTCCGTAAGAACTTTCACATGATCAATGGCAGGATCCGCATTTTCTGCAAGTTCGGTCGCGTTCTCGGCAACGGCAAGACCTTGACTATAGTATAACCTACAGTAGGAGGGTTCGTCGGTACCCCAAGATAGAAT
>JAKFXP010000055.1 GCA_021731325.1 Parcubacteria group bacterium | reverse complement strand
TATACCGTGGCACCGCGCCACTTAACGCCATAGTTGCTTGTAGGTTTACCATATCGGATTTCTCATGTGGGTAATCTACAAGTAACCTTTTAAGACTCACTTGGGAATGTGAGGGCGATTACGGGAGTACTCTTTCCCTGCCGTAAGTGCTGGGAGCACTTACGTAGTGGGCGACTACAGGGAATCTTCCATTACATGGACGGTACAGGTTTCGCATCTCGTCTCGCTCTGCGGAGCTCACTGCGACATACTCAACCTCTTCGCTTCCCTGACGCGAGCAAAGCAGTTGCTCGCTTAGTCGCCCAGATACAGAAAAGACCCTCCTAGGGGTCTTTTCTGTATCTGGGCGACTACAGGGAATCGAACCCTGATCGAGGGCTCCACAAGCCCCAGTGTTAACCGTTACACCATAGTCGCCATACTCACTTCATGTACGAAGGTCACGCAATTCTGCCATATACAAGCGGAAAAGTCCAATAGGGGGCTTGAACATTACATGTTCGGTACACCTTGTGGCTCTTTTGGTTCGCATTGCTCCCAAAACAGCTCACAAGGTCTTCAAGTCCTCACGCAAGGTCTCCCAGACCTTGCTTCCTGGGCACAAAACAAGACCCTTGCGGGGTCTTGTTTCTCTGGTGCCCAGGAGAGGACTTGAACATTACATGTTCGGTACACCTTGTGGCTCTTTTGGTTCGCATTGCTCCCAAAACAGCTCACAAGGTCTTCAAGTCCTCACGCAAGGTCTCCCAGACCTTGCTTCCTGGGCACAAAACAAGACCCTTGCGGGGTCTTGTTTCTCTGGTGCCCAGGAGAGGACTTGAACCTCCACACCTTGCGGCACTACCACCTCAAGGTAGCGTGTATACCAATTTCACCACCTGGGCCTACTCACCTAGGAGATGATACAGAAAATCATGCACCTTGTCCATACAAAAACCCGCCAACGGCGGGTTTGCGTTAAGTCTTATTTGTCTTCAGTGGCTTCTGCAGGAGCTTCATCCACAACAACTTCTTCAATGGGAGTTTCTTCGGGGGCAGCTTCCTCGGCTACCGGTATTACCGCTTCTTGAGCTGCCTTCTCTGCTTCTTCAGCAGCCGCAACTTCTGCAATGCGGGTTTCCTCATCAATACGTGCCTGTTCTGCAGCTTCGGTCTCCTTTACGACACGATTTTTTTCTGCAATATCCGACTCAATAGAGTCACCGACCATAAAGGCTTTTCGCATTGAACGACGAATCTCTTTGGCCGCCTTCTCCCGAATGTAGTATAGTTTTGCCCGACGAACCTTGGTACGCTTTATGATTTCAATCTTGTCAATAAGGGGTGAGTAGAGGGGGAATGTTTTTTCGACTCCTACGCCACTAGCTACCTTACGTACCGTGAAGGTTGATCCGGGCTCAGTACCATGCTTAACCGTAAGCACCAAACCCTCGAAGGCCTGTAGACGGGTCTTACCCTTTTCTTGTATTTTCTGCATCACACGTACCGTATCTCCGGGTCGAACCCCAAGCTCTTTGCGCGCAGTGATGTTTACTGGTGAAATGACTTCTTTTGCGGTCATAGTGCGAGGTACTGTACCATAGGTCTATCTACCGTGCAACGTCCTCTCACGCACCCGGATGTGCTCGACCCTCACCCCTCACAACGAAAACTGTCGAAGTGCATACAAAAAGTCTTCGGGGAGAGGTGCCTCAAGCACCATACGACTCCCTTGGGGATGTGTAAATGAAAGCGACTGGGCATGGAGGGCATGGCGTTCAAAACCAAGTGCAGGGGGTTTTTGTGGGGCATATCTCGTGTCACTCACAATTGGATGGCCAATCGCTTTGAGATGTACCCGTAATTGGTGGGTACGTCCAGTTTTTGGCTCCAGCGCAAGGTAAGAAAAACCCTGATGCATGGCGAGGAGGGTGTACCGTGTCACCGCAGGTCGGAGGTGTCCACCCGCGCTTGCAGTAGCTGACCAGAGACGGAAGTCTTTGCGCGACCGACCAATGGGCTTATCAATAGTGCCCTGTGCCAACTTGAGCTCACCCCACACAAACGCATGGTATAGTTTTTCAATTAACCGTTGTTGGAATTGTACCTTAAGGTAAGTAAACGTGTTCTGATTTTTTGCAAGAAGTAGTATACCTGACGTGTCCCGATCTAGTCGATGTACGACACCTGGTCGATCAATAGAGGTGCCGTTTTGCAACCACATCGACTCTCCTACCCCCACCATATTCGGATACTGTTGACGCACCCAATCCATGAGCGTATCGCCCTCCGTCCTCCCATCTGGGTGCACCACAAGACCCGCCGGCTTATTAATAGCTACCAGGTCTTCATCCTCAAACACTATGGATATAGGGCTCATACCGCACATCACCGTCCATCAGGCGTGATGGGGAGACCAAATTGTACAAAGGTGTCCACAAGACTCACGAGTGTCTGTATCGCTTCTTTGGCGATAGGGAGTTCCTGCGCTCGCTCCTTGGCGATTTGTACATAGGTTTCCCCGAGCGTCCGAGTCGCTTCTTGAGCACCCGAATTGTTTAATATATCTACAATCTCACTGATTTCTTGTGTCGTGAGTGGCTGGTGGCTTGCATATAGTTCGGTAAGTCGTTCTGAGAACCCATGATCCCGGGCATGGAGAATAGGAAATGTTTTTTTGCGCTCTACTACATCTCCAAACGCTTCTTTACCGGTTTCTGCAACCGCTCCCCATATAGACGACGTATCGTCCGCCAATTGGTACGCTAGCCCTAGCGATTCACCATATGAAAATAAGGTAGCGCTGACCTGCTCATCACACCCTGCTGCCACGCCTCCAGCAGCAGCAGCAGCTCCCAACAACACCGATGTTTTTTTGCGAATCATCTCCAGGTAGGTATCCACCGTAACCCGCTCATCAGCTAACCCGCACGTGGCGAGCTCGAAGTCAAAAAACTGCCCTTCTGCAACCTCCATAAATCGGTCATTTAGAATACGTGCTGCTTTTGCACCACCTATCGAATCTGTGGCCGCCGCGCGCAGAAGATACCGATTTGCCAGCAGAGACTGCACATCGCCTGCATTGATTGCGTGATTGATGCCCCATAGTTTCCACACCGTCGGTCGACCACGCCGCAGTTCGTCATGATCTTCGATATCATCATGAATGAGGGTAAAATTATGGAATAGCTCGATACTAATCGCAAGATCAAGTGCAACAGGGCTGCCGCCAAACATATCAGCAATGTAGAGTAGGAGTGTGGGTCGAATACGCTTCCCCGAAACACCTTGAATCGGTCTTAATGCCGCATCTTCATACCCCATAAAGTAACGCAGCATACCGTATAGCGGTAGCCCCCCAGCTTCGACCAGCGCATTTCTGAGAGCATCTTCTACTTGTGCGCGATGGGTATCGAGTACAGAACCAAATTGCTTCATAGGTATATATTATGCGCCAAAATTACGTTTTCGTACTGCAAAATCACCGAGGGCTTGCAAAAACTCATCTTTTGAAAAGTCCGGCCATAAAGTATCAGTGAACCACAGTTCACTGTAAGCGCTCTGCCAGAGTAAGAAATTTGATAACCGTTGCTGCCCCCCAGTCCGTATAATCAGTTCGGGGTCAGGAATAGGGTACGTCCACAATTCTTTTGCGATACTCTCTTCGGTTATATCTCCTTTTACCGATGCGCGTTGTGCTGCCTGCGCCAATTCAGCACGACCACCGTACGAAAGCGCAATGCCGAGGGTATGGGTGCCCGTCTGCGTCACCTCTTCCGCATGACGCATAAGTTCTTGTGTTTCTGTTGAAAACCGTTCGCGCTCACCGATAAAAAGTAACTTAATTCCCTTTTCCGCAAGTTCAGTCACCTCATGCTTGAGTCCTTCGACAAGTAACTGCTCGATAGCGGTTACTTCTTCTTGTGGTCGTGTCCAATTTTCAGTAGAGAACGCGTAGCACACAATGTGTTGTACTCCGTACGTAGACGACCATTCGATCACTTTTTTGAGAGTGTCTTTGCCTGCAGCATGGCCTTTGTAGGTAGGTAGTTCCCGCTTTTTTGCCCAACGACGATTACCATCCATAATGATGCCGATGCAGGTCGGGCGTACGAATGTGTTATCTGTATTGTCTACTACCTGTTTCGCCATACCGTATCCGGATGATGTATTACATCGTTTCAAAACTAGTAAATTCTTTCGTGGGCTGGTCTCGCCACTCATCAAAAAAGCTGGTTACTTGTGATTGTGGAGGGCCTGTGCGCAAATGGTTTGCAAACACCTTAAGGACACCGTACTCACCTTGTGCAAGCACCTCAATAGACCCATCAGGTAGGTTGGCCACAAATCCCGTAAGGCGCAGCTCCCGTGCAATTGATTGCACAAATGCCCGATACGCAACACCTTGAACACGACCGGCAACAATGCAATGGAGTTCGGTCATGGATACTAGCGTACCACAAAGCGGGACATTTCGGGAGCGCACTCACCGCAACCGCTCGCCCATGCACAACAAAAGCGCCCCATGCATTCGCATGAGGCTTCTTTGTTTTGTGCGCGGTGAGGGGCTCGAACCCCCGACATCCTCGGTGTAAACGAGGCGCTCTACCAACTGAGCTAACCGCGCATGGTATGGGAACGTGTGCTACTTCTCGACGATTTTCACATTTTACACTAAAAAAGCCGATATACAAATGACTTCTGTTTTCAACAGTCAACACGGCATCTGGGTACTCAAATAAAAAACGAGCGTTTAAAAAACGCTCGCGACCTCATTACCTCTGTTGATAGAGGGTGTACACCTGTCCATCAACTTCAAATAGGGTCAAAAATATACCCATCTTAGATGTCTCACTCCCAAGACTCACAAAAAAATGATCGTAGGGTGTCGTAAGTTGCTTCGTAAGAGCACCATTGTTAGTAACGAGTTCTTGTGCCGCTCGTTCCATCTCCTGGTGCAAGTTGTCAGTGATAGTAATCATATAATCTCCTGTATTGTGCACCGTGTGAGAATGTAACACATTATTGTTAATAAGTCAATCGTACCTTACGCCGGTCTTATTTCCGGTGGATACTCTTTTAGGAGCCGTTCTAACTGACGTACGTACTCAAAATCATCGGTAAATCGAGTAACTGTCCCATGCACAGAATCAATCGACACGAGCGGGTCTTCGCTTGCGAGCATTACACGGATTGATTTATTAAAATCAATGACCTGCGGCAACCCTTCTGTGTTAATCAATACGTTACCTTCATGTAAATCACGGTGGTAAATCCCCTGCGCTTTGTGTAACTCTCTCACATAGAGCCCGAGGGCGTCGATAAACACTTGTGCATTAAACTCCTTTGGGACTTGTGCCTTACGTTCACACACATCTTTTACCGTAACCGCCTCGAGTTTTTGCATCGCCAACACCACAAAGTCCTTTTCTTCAATGAAGAAGTAGGGCTTTGGAGTACTAACTCCTGCTACGGAAAATTCTGACAACCGGGTCAAAAAATCTGCTTCAACATCCACCGAATTCCACTTTGCATACTCAGTCATATTGTACATAAACTTGTAACACAAACCTGGGTACTGTGGACTTTCGAACACGCGGCCTGTTTGACCAGCACCGAGAATGTTGTCTGGGTTGGCGATGGTCTCGCGTGCGATGGTCAAAGCCTCTTGCTGGAGCGTCTCTAGATCGATACCTTGCTCTTCCGCAAGTGCGTACGCTCGGTCAGTGAATCCCTTCGTCGCACGACGTACCGAACCTCCCAACGCTTCTGCGCGCTTCTGGAGCCCCTCTTGTAATACTGTAATTGCCTCATTGAGGTCTTCAAGGTCTTCGATGCGCGTCTCCCATAAGGGGCGGAGACTGCCGAACCGTACCAGGAGTTGTTCTACTACTCCTTCCGCATGAATATCGGGGTCATGTGATATGCGGGGTACTCCTTCATGCATACCCCTAATAGTACTTAAAGTTCAGCACTCCAACAAGAGCCCGTGGCTTGTTTTGTGCTCCCGGGAGGAATCGAACCTCCATAGCCGGCTTAGAAGTCCGAAGTTCTATCCATTGAACTACGGGAGCATTGCAATACACACTGTATCAGTAAACTTGGAGGTACTCCATGTTTGGGAATCGATCTCTACGAGATCAGTACACCTTGTGGCTCTTTTGGTTCGCAAGCTCCCAAAACAGCTCACAAGGTCTTGCGGGATGCCCCCAGCATCCCTCACCTCCATAGCCGGCTTAGAAGTCCGAAGTTCTATCCATTGAACTACGGGAGCATTGCAATACACACTGTATCAGTAAACTTGGAGGTACTCCATGTTTTACGGTACGAGTGTTGCTGACGCACCGTCAAACCCCTCAGAAGGAAGGTATTTGTCTTCCTTTTCTATCAACAGGGGGGATGTCGAATTCCCTCCTGGATTTGGGGCTGGTGACGGAGATTGTCGCAATGTCGCAAATAAGTCGGTGCGCGCTCGATACATCTCTAAGACGCGAGAGAGTCGCTCCTCGTCACCCCGTATCGACGTATCCGTTATTACCCCTCCATCAACACCGGCCGTCGTACTGCTAGTGAAAAAAGTATATAGACTCACCCCCAATAACATCACCGTCACCAACATAGCGATACCGAGTCCGAGCAACCAGTCTCGGCTGCGCCCGAAATCATGTCGTTCTCCTACTTGATTCCGTCCAAGAAGTGCTCGGGCGCGTGCAAGGTATGCGATATATCGTTCTTTCATAGTAAGGGATGTTTATTTTTGTGTGGTGCGCACGGTAACCTGTAGATGAATTTGTCCTTTCCACACATTTGTTTCCAGTGAGCGCGTAATACCTATTTGTGTAATCGAGGAGATGTACGGCATATGTTCGAG
>JAKFXP010000035.1:5413-6916 GCA_021731325.1 Parcubacteria group bacterium | reverse complement strand
AGTGACCACGCAAGCTCCTTGAGGCGGGATTGGGTCAATTGAGGAGTAACGAGTGCCGATGAGTTTTTTTGAATCGCCGTCGGCGCGCTACCTCCTTCCAAACGAGTAGGAGCAACCCGTTTCCACAAATAGAGCTTGTTTCGTATCGTGTAGAACACTGCTGCGTACACCATAAAGGAAAAAGGACGATTGTTAATCTTAACGAAGGCAAGCGCAAATGCGAGAAGTGCAAGAGGTAGCCCAATAAGCGTACCAAAGATAAAACCAAACCACGAAAAGGAAACAAATGCGGCACCAAGGCCTCCTGCAAGATAAATCGCTTGACGCAACGTTAATGGGCCAAACAACTTATCCTCAACATCAATGAACTGGGGTACTGCAAAACGCATACAAACTTAGTATAGCATCAAGCGACCTCTTTCTCGCAGCGTTTTCTCCATCGGCGAGGAGGCTCTTATTACGGTCGCTCGAGGTATGGGTCAACCGGCGCGGTCTCCTCCTTGGGAGGTACCGCTTCTCTGTTGCCGAGTGAAGCAAGGAGCGCTTGGCGCATGGGGGTAAGTACTCCAACCCTGAGCGCGGTCATAAAGGTTGCTGTTTTTTGCGCATCAAAACCAAGGTCATTTTTAACATATGCTTCAAGGTCTTCGACCCGAGAGAGACCAACGAGAACAAGGGTAATTTGTTGATTACATTCTTTTATGCGATTTCCAACAATACCAGCGTTTGTGATTGCTTGTTGTAATGCATCACCAAGAGCTTCTGAAAGACCCACATCCTGCACTGTCTCAGGAAGCTGTGCAAAACGTCGAGATACTTCTTTTTGATCAAACATTTTCATAATCATTTAAAATTGTGGACGACCCCCTTGTTCCGACCTGTCAAACCACCCTTTGAGTTTGACAATATTGTTGTAACTATCCTCACTCATACCAGTAGTTGATTGGGTGGTTATGCGCGCATGCTCTTCGTTTACATTGCGCTGTATTGTCTTACGTACCTCACTCGAAAGGTCAGATCGCATAAGCTGACCAAGAACACGGTGATCAAGGTGTGGGAGGATTCGCTTATCTTCCAAAATACTCCTATCAATCTTAGCAACCTGTTTCGCATTCATTTTATCCAACTCCTTTCCAAGTACACCATCCACCAACGCCTGTTTTAGGTGTTCTGTGCGCGACTGCTCAAACTTAAGTGCAGTATCCTCATCACCTGTATCACGCAATTTCTTAACCACCCTATCGTGCTGGTCGGGAGTAATGTGGTTGAGTAGGTCGGGATTACTACGGTATTCGCTTATATTACCCACAATATCGTTATCAGTCACAGAGCCCATCGCCTTCTTTGCTTCCTCATCAAACCTCCTTTTCTGTGCTTCAAATGCTGCAAGACTATCAGCATCAGCTCCTGGTTGAAGAGGTGTAGGACGTTCCTTTAGAGCATTACGAATATCCTTATTGGCAAGTGCTTGGTACCGCTGCTTCTCGTCAGCTGTGGTGGTTG
>JAKFXP010000035.1:0-4802 GCA_021731325.1 Parcubacteria group bacterium | reverse complement strand
CCCATCATCTTGTCGGCAGTTTTGCCACCGAGGCTTTTTGCGAGGTGCACGGCAATTATCATCAAGGCTATAATGATAATGTAGTTTACGACAATCGCGAGACCACTTACGGTATTAAAACTCTCCCCACCCAACCCACCTTGCGCGTTATATCGATTCCCGATACCCTCAGTGACCATAAGAGCTACCCATAAGCCAAGGAGCAGAAATGGCGCCAATATAGATTGGTTAATGAGTGAATGCCACCACTTCGATCCGATGGACGACATACCGGTAATCCAAGCCACTAACCCCACCGGTGAGACAATGATCAGGTAGACAAGTATAACAAAACGTCCAATAAGCATAAATGCTGCTGCACCAAGCGCATACGCCAATGTTAATAAGAGTGGAATACCCATACCAAAGGTAAGGAGGAGCTCCCACTGTTTTGACTTATCAAGCGCACCTCTTGCGTCGAGGAGTGAAGTGACTTTTAATTTGTCCCAAAATATCGCCGCCACACCCTCATTAAGACAAGTACTAGCATTGTTTGCACCTAGGTCAGCATCAGAGAGTGGTACGGAACAAGTGACTGCCAGGCCTGGCGTAGGACCCCCTGCAAGCAACATTTTAAAGGTCTCCACCGCGGTGATATTTGCAAGATCAATCACTACCTTTGCGATAGTGATACTAAAATTGACAAAAAGCGCTGCAAGAATCACCTTCATAAGGAGTTGTTTGTAGCCAAATCGAGACGCACCCATAATAGTGGCAAGTCCGATAAATATTGTGAGGAATACCAAAAACACCGTCACGAGGTCACGTAATGTTTGCCACGCTATCACCACGCCAGGAATATTGCCCACAATAAGTCCCATACCAATAACGAGCTCCATAATGGCGTAATTGAACAGAGTCCCCATAACAGCCGCAATCCACATCGCAACTTTCATACCCAAATACATCACATACGAAAGGCATCCAAGCATTGCATCAGTTTGGTCATCACTATCCATGCAGCCAAAATCTGTTGCTTTAAAGTTTTCGTTGTCCGTAGGCACTCCCGCCGTCTCTGCCATAGTCGCCGCATGGAGGGTGGAGGATGGGAACAAGGGAGCACAAACACCCAACACTATTGCACAGAGTACCCACAACCACACACCACTCCAGGTTTTTTTTGGCGAAAGGGTGATGGTGTTGTAAGGGTTCATAGAAGTTCTGAATTAACAGCGAAGCACCCGAATGCCCCCAGTACGCGTGCAAATGATGAAGATAGATGTTTGTTGAGAGGGGTGTGCATATTCATACCAAGATGCTAAAAAGTGATGCTTCAGAATCTGCTGTTACGGGAATTCCAAACGAAGGGTGTTAATGGAGCGATCAGTTTGCCCCGCTGCATTTCGTGCAATGGCAAATATAGCGTATGTACCATGAAGGGAGTTAATAATAGGAAGTGATGTGGAGTTTAGAACAAGGACGTTTGTGGGGCGTGGTATAGGTTGACCAATAGGAACGATGGTTGGAGGTCCTGGGGGTACCGTAACTACAGGGTTTGGTATCGAAAGGAAGAATTCGACAGTGGTCACCCCTACCGGATTTCCCATACTATAGAACAAGGCATCATCAGGAGGGCTAAACTTTGCTCCATTTGCTGGAGAAGTAATTGTAAGACCAGTTTCAAATGGAATGGGTGGCTGAGGAGGGGTGTTGACAAAAGGTGTGCTCGTACCTACGGCTGTATTGATACTATCACCTCGCAATGTCGCTGCAGTATTGGCAAAGTTTGCTTGCGTTGCATTTGAGCTTGCCCAATTTGCCGCATCACCACCTCCAAGCAGACCGGTGCCTACAGTACCAACTTCAGAGAGTACTTTTTTAACCAACGTTGAGACTACGGCATCAATAATCTCAGAGAGCTCATCCGCAACCTCAAGTTGTGAGAGTGCGCTGTCTGACCAACTATCCACCTGCTTAGAGATGTATTGCCCTGGGGTACACACATTATCATTGCGACCATCCCCATCAAGGTCACATCGCATCGAAAACCACCCATCACCATGAATGAGAAGCTGATTTTCTTTTGCCTGTATTGCATTCGAACGCGCAGCAGCTTCAGACTGAAGGTTAAAATAGGTGCCATAGGCATTATTTTGATCTTCGAGAGATTTAAACACTGCATTTAAGCCTCCACCTGCACCAGAGATACGACCCTGGCGCGCCATTTGATCGTACCCCGCATTCACTTGCACATTTATATTTGGACCAGCTCCCACATTTGCAAAGACGTCATCAAGGGTACATGCCATACTCCCAAATTCACTAAATGAAGGGGTGCTGTAGTTGAGATAAAAATCAACAATAACATCAAGTTGGAAGGGGCTACAGAGGTATTCGTCGAGGCCGGATTCAAACAAGAAAAGTCCTGTCGCCGCATCACCAATCCCTTGCATAAAACTCATGGGGTCGGTCACAAATGCAGGGGCACCCTCAAATCCGCCCTGAATCCAACTAATAATATCCTGTGTAATCTGTTCGATAACAATGTTTTTAAAGAGCCAGGCAAGTGGATCAAGTACACACTCTTTAAATAAGAGACTCATTGTAGAGGCGGTGCCATCCGCACCAATAAACGACATAACGGTGTCGACTATCAAACTACCAGCGTTTGCCAGTGCTGACGCCCCCGCTCCTGCAGAAGCATTACCAATAGCTTTACCAAGTATCGGGTTCACACTTTCAACCGGAACTGCCAGCAAATCCGCCCTACCTGCAGTAGCACCTGCTGCTGCAGTAGCACCACCCGCTTCCGCAGCACCCGATCCGGCAGAAACTGCACCAATGGCACTCGTGAGCCCAATAAAGCCTATGGCAGTTTGCACCAACTTGAGCCCAGCACTAATTGCACTAGATACCAATTGTCCAAACATGCAGCCAGCTAAACCAGCTTGTGCTTCCACTTCCTTAGGAGGCAACATACCCAAGTACAGACTTGGTGCAAATATGGTCATAAAAAGAATGCCGGCAAGTGTTTTTTTCATACATTACAATCAATAATTTGCTGCAGATACCTGCGGTACTGTCGGCACCGGTGGAAACATGTTATGTCTATCCAAATATTGTTTAAAACCAAAAAGAGCAACAATCAACTGTCTGTCGCGTGCGGTATATAAGTTAAGAGAGGCGGCTGCTCGAACCGAGTCTTCTTTGAAGTATGTGATACCAACAAGAGTATTGGTATATGCTGAGAGTGCGTTTATGAGCTCAATATGTACCTGAACCGCATCTTCAGGTGTTGGCACTTTCTTAAAAAGCTCAATTTCTTCCGCATACGTCACCGCTGTGTTTCGAAGTGCTTCTAATGTTGATTCTCCGCCACCCTGCGCAAGTTGCTGCAACAACTGTATTTCTGGTTGAGCACGGCTATTCATTGACGAAAAAGTGGCGCCAACCGCAAGTACGTATGCTTTTTGCGTATCCTCAGTGCTTGGCACAACCACCACCTCATCGGCGGTAAATTGGGGTATCTCCAAAAAAATCTTAGATTTTGCCAATGCGTCTTCAATAATTTTATCTCGATCTATAGTTTCAGCAGTCTCACCCGCTTTAATACTGAGCATAAAGTTACTCATAAGATTGCGTGCAACTGCTTGTGTCGCAGTGTGTGGCAAAGAGGTACTTGCTTGCCCAGTGTCAGAAATACTCGCAACATGACCAGTACCCACCACCTTCGGATTATTGCCAGCATTAATTTCTTCACCATCCTGAATACCGTCCCCATCACTATCGGGATTTTTTGGGTCGGTGCTCCAGAGCACTTCCTCCCAGTCTTGAGCCCCATCTCCATCAATATCCTCAGTGGTTGTTTCTACGGCAGCTACAAGCCCCACCCCCGCTTCTTTGGAGGTGGTTGCAAATGGTGCGGCGGTATCTCCCCGTAGTGCATGTAGTACCATGAACGCAAAAGTTGCCACTACAAACATGACTACGAACACCACCACACGCACTGGACTTTGCGCACTCACCCTAGTTCTCATACCGTATAGTATACGGCGTATTGTAGATACGTATAGGATATCTTTCTCATAATCTGTGGATTAGTTGTGTATAAAAAGGTGTCTTGTTGAAAAAGTGACTTGTGACTTACTTCTCTATGGGGCATCCTATGCACATACCAGTACCATATATTATATTTATAAAAATTTATGCACCCCTCTTTCAAAGTAACGATTAGTACCGCGGTACAGTACGCACTTCTATTGCTAATTGGTACTACGGTATCTACCGTAGTATACGCAGCAACAGTGTATACTGAGGAGGGTGTTGTTTGTACCACCATACAAACAATGGATGACTATATATCAACTACCTACGCACCCCCCATAAGCTCCCTCACTGCAGTAGGTGATTTGTTAATTACCACATACTGCACCTCAAAAGCGGTTCGGGTTGAGATAGGTAATGGTTCGCCAGATCAGATAATTTACAAATACGGGCGCTACCGTGAAGTTGGTGGAACATATAAAAAAATTACCCTTACCGGTAGTAAAATGCAGGGCGCTTGGATAGTGGGGCACGCAAAAGCAACGTTGCCAATCGTGAGTACAAGGGGTGGCTATGCTGGGAATGTGCTTGCCTACGTCTGTGAAAAATCTAATAGTGTTTGGAAATGTGGGTGCAAAGACGTAGAGTGCAGTAAAACAGCTTGGGTGTCGCAGGGGTATCAATATACCACCATGGTTAACACTGAAAAAACTAACAAAACAAAGAAAAAAGATACAAAAAACGATACGAGTCCGGTGTATATTGGGCGCACAGAAACG
>JAKFXP010000127.1 GCA_021731325.1 Parcubacteria group bacterium | reverse complement strand
GGTGCGACAGTACGGGGTACAGGGAGACCAAAAGGTTCGAAGAATGTGAGGAAGAGATAAATATGGTGACTGTCCCCATATCCCCATATCCACGTTTTTTGGGTAATCATTCCCATGTCTACATATATGTGTCATACTATCTTTTCCACACCAGACCTGTTTGACATTATTTTCAAGAGGAGTAGTATATCTATGTACGCAGAGTTCTTTCGAGCCAAACGGCACAACAAAATTTGGCCATCAGGCCACCAAATTAAGCAAACTTCCACATGTGGAAGTTTTTTTCATACATATGTGTGAGTAATCAAAAAAAGAGGCAGTGAACATAAGCACTACCCCCGTTTCTGTCTATACTTGATATCGTTACTTTTACTCAGCAGATGCACCTGCTTCACTTGAAGTATACTCTATCTCCCATTCAATACCGTATTTGTCTCTAAACATCGCAAAACACGAGCCGAGTGGACTATCCTCTAGAGGCACTTCTACCTCTCCCTCTACTGAAAGACCGCTAAACAATGTACCGGCTTCTTCTTTAGTTTCTGCAGTAATGAATATTTTTGATCTATTTTCACGTTCGTTTACTTTTCCCATAAATTCAGGAACGTCGTTACCGATCAAAAGGGTATGGGTACCAATGGGTAGTGTAATGTGCATGAGCTTATTCGCTTCTGCGTCGCTTACGGGGAATTCAGCGCTCGCAATATCCTTAAAACGCATTACCTTGGTAAACGCACTACCGAATACTGACTGGTAAAAGGTAAAAGCTTCTTCGGCGTTTCCATTAAAGTTGATGTGTGGATGTATGGTTGGCATTTGTATATGATATAGCACGTTTTATGCCCCATGAACATGGGAACAGCCCCCAACCTCATGGTATATTGACATATTACTATTTATATAGTAATATAATACACGGATTTTTCACTACATGAGGAGACATATATGGCAACGCAAGGGTTGGTAACCATACGAAAAGCGGGTGCGGTAGTTATGAAATTTGTCGCTGGTTCGGACGGGCAGCATGCAGAGAAGCTTGCACAATGGCTTAACACACATGGTGTGCCTGCAACTCTCATTGAGGCGCAAGAACTCGCACTTGCTCGTAACTTTGGGAGTAGGGATACATTGGTCGTCGTGGATACAGACCTGGTGAGGTATCAAGACGACGAATATCCAGACCTTCCAGAACAAGAAAGTCTGTACCGAAAAACGTTTGAGGATCCGGCATTTAACCCACGATGGTCACTCGGTATTGCTGATTATACGGTCATCATCGACCTGTGAGGTACACGCCTTCACTAACACAAACCACTGCTCTTAGGAGTAGTGGTTTTATCTAACACTACTCAATCACACAAAAAAGCAGGGCACTCTCGTAGAGTGCCCTGTGGTGCATTAGTCTGCATGGGTGTGGTCGCTTTGCGATGCGAGAGCGTCGTGTACCATCGAATCTAGGTGACCGATACTGTCGCGGTCGTAGACGCCAATCACTCCACCACGTGCATGTCTGATGTACCGCGCACGACCAATAGGTACCGCTTGATTCAATTCTGCATGTACATACCGCCAGACGCCACGCTCCATATCTACGGTGACCCCTTTGGGCATGTCTTCGCTCACTGTGCAGTACGCGGTGTTGCTCGCAAAGAGCAAATAGATCAATCTCATAAAGAACTCCTTTGTATCTGTTGAAAGAATAGTCGTTATAGCATTGTTTGGTAGCGCTATCAATGTAGTGTACGAGCGGGTAGGGACGCTTCAGCACGCGCCGCATTTTTTGACGTTACTTAATGAGTGTGTTATAACACCTTTTCCACACCAGACATATTTGACATTCCCTTCAGGGGAGTTGGTTGCATATACAGAACCTCACCCACCCATGGTGGCAGTACACACCCATTCGTAAGAGGCAGTATCCTGAGGTATAACTATAGGGTGGCTCCGTATCAGTACGTACGTTATCCAATCACCATACTACTACTATGCAAAAAATAACACCAAACCTGTGGTTTAAGGGCAATGCAGAAGAAGCGGTCAATTTTTACCTCTCCGTGTTTCCTGAGGGAGCAATTATCACCACCACCTATTACCCAACCGAGGGACTTCTTGATTTTCAAGAATCGTTTGCGGGTAAACCACTTGCTATTTACTTTACCCTCATGGGAGAAGAGTTTGTGGCCATCAATGCCGGTGACGAATTTACCTTTACCGAAGCAGTGTCGTTTAATATTGCATGCAAAGACCAGGCCGAAATTGATTACTACTGGGAAAAGCTCACCGCAGACGGTGGTATGGAAAGTCAGTGTGGATGGTGCAAAGACAAGTACGGTCTGTCGTGGCAAATAAATCCCGAGAACATAGAATCAATCCTGCTTACACCAGGAGCGTGGGAAAAGCTCTTGCAGATGCAGAAGATTGATATTGCAACACTCCAAGGGGTGTAACGGTTACCACAAGGCGCACACGCTTTGTTGACGCACACAATCTCGGGAGTATAGTTACCGTGTTCTTTACAGTCCCCATGGGTACATGGGTTTACAACACGTTCTTCGGGAGAAAAAACATGAAAGTTACCAACAATACGAGCTCTACGCTCGTTGCTTTTGGTTTTCACACACAGTTGGGTCGTGGGGACTATATGGAGATTTCTCCAGGTCAAACGGTCGATGTACAGGGCCCCTATCTTGGTGAAATGGGGGGTGGGAAATGTTACGTTGCGTTGCTTGGCGAGATTATATGTCAACTAGATCCAGATAACGAAGTCGGTTTTCAGGTTACTCCTGGCAACCCACTTAATCTCGCGAGCGGAGAGCATGGTATCACCGTCTATCACTACGACGATGTATAGGAGGAGCACGTGGATACGCCAACACCAGCTAAAAAGTATCAAGAGGGTGTGCGGTTGGCACACATTGATACCAGAGAGTACCTTGGTAATACCAACGATGATTTTTGTCTCAAATATTTAATTGTGCAGGCAGTGCCTACTGAGTCGGGGTGGGAATTGATTACACACATTGAGGTTGAAGTGTATGAGTACGGAGAAGTACTCTATGTTGATTATTTGCCAACGATGTACCGCATGCCATTTCCGCTTGATCTACAGGTACGCAAGTGTGTGTTGCGTTTGATAGCAGACAAACCAAATTGGTACGAAGCATAATGTACCACACGACCCGTCTCTATGACGGGTCTTTTTGTGAGAGTGAGAGTGAGAGTGTGGGTTGGGGTGTAATGGGGAAGGTGGGGGGACCGTGCACCGTACTCTGTGTGCGAGCCCGTTACTCAATGGTCAGCTTCTCTAACACCCCTTTTCGTTTGACGATGTTTTTGTAATCCCACTGGATTGTCTTTGCTTTTTTGAGCCACTGCTCTAGGCGGGTGCGTTTGATTTGTGTGACATCGGTATAGTAGATTGCGGCAGCTTTAAACGACCCTTCTGGAGTGAGTGCTGCTTCTTCAAAACCCTGTCCACTAAAAAACATAAGGGACACTCTTCCGTCTTTTCGCACCGAGTACGAGACGATAGGATTGCCTGCAATAAACCACACGGGTGATCCGTGCCAGAGCTTTGACTCACTCTTAGATAACCCGGCGGGTATGCGCTCAGCTAATACGTCACATATCTCTCGTACCGAGGCTGTCTGGAGTGCGTTGTATTCGGCAATGGTGGTGGCAGTTGTTTTTTGCATAGTATTTACATACTACTCCAAACAGTGCAGGGCGCCAAACATGCGCCAAGTGGCACGTGGGGGGTGGGTGCGGGTGTAGATGAAGTTGGCATATACGCGCGTGCCCAGGTATACTCAATACATATGAAATATTTTGTAACCTACCAGATGCCACACACTGGATTAGATGCGTGGATGCAATTACCAGAAGAGGAGCGTAAGAAGCAGGAACTAGGCATGCAAACCGAGTGGAATACATGGATGGCAGCACACAAGGGTGCAATTGTAGAGACTGCGGGAGTCGGAAAACCAAAGCGTATTACGAGCGAGGGTATCGTTGATGCGCGCAATGATCTCATGATGTATTCCATTGTCGAAGCAGAATCCCTCGATACTGCCGCAGAAATGTTTAAGGATCACCCCCACTTTGGTATCCCCGGAGCATCTATAGAAGTAATGACGGTAAATAAAAATATAGGGTAGGGTGGTGTAGTACTCAGCATTTGTTTGAATTCAGTAGAGGTATCTAAAAGTCCACAGGAGTCGTCATTGAAACCGAGATAGCTTTCTGATAGGGGGTGTACTAACATGCCCCCGTTTCCCCCGCTGCAGGGGGTGAATAGCATAGTCTATGGGTAGAGTTACGCACGTTGAAACTCCTTGATCATACCAATGAGTATGCTCGCACCCAATACTGAGGCAATGAGACTTGTTGAGCTCACGGTAATGAGCGGCACATGGTCAATCGTACCCATCGACAGAGCACCAATCGTTGCACCAAGGATACCCAGACCGAGATTGAACACGAGTCCTTGATGTAAGTCAGCTTTCATGATCAGTGTGGCAATAAGTCCGATTGTCCCGCCAACGATAGTGATGAGTATGTATTCCATAGGTATCGGTAATTAATATGTTTATTTAGACGTCCTGGTTGCTCAGCTTCTCTGCAGCTTCAGGGGTAGAAACCGTCCTACTCATAAGAAACATGTTGACGACGCCGACCGCAATCATCCAGTAGACGAACATGGCAAGGAGGGTGGTCCATTCAAAGACACTCCCCTGTATGTACGTTTTGCCGAATACACTGAGGAATGGTGATGCGAATAGGTACGTGATCTCATAGATAAAGCTTGTAAAGCCTGCATCTGGGTTTGCACCAAGTAACTTGAGCGCAAAACGAAACGCTAAAAGCACCTCGATAATACTGAGAATATACCAGATAATTTGCGTACCGCGGTAGAGAGGTTTTGTGGAGGAGGAAGTATATGATGAATTCATAGTGGTGCCCATGGGGCGATTACGTGAGTAATAGTAATATTGTGTTCTTCTCGTTAGTGGTACTGTTGTGACGAGAGAAATGTTACGCCTTTTTTTTGAGCTGCTTGATATTCTTTTCTAGTTTGCTGGTAAGTATCTCTAGGGTATGTAACCGTCCACCAAACGTGTCGTCGAGTTTTTGTGCATGACCGGCGAGTGTATCCGCTACGCGCATCATGTCGGTAATGTCTTCCATAGCAAGGAGAATGATAGGTGGAAAAAGTGCAGGATTGCTCGTACCATCGATAGGTCGTGAGTGGATTTCACGGGCGTTCAACAGCATAATCTTGCGTCCGATAGAGGGGAACTCATGGGTAACCTCAAACCCCTTAAAAAATGTGTTGTGAGGCAAAATGTCCTCGAGCAACTTTCGAAGGGGAGGAATGTCCCACTGACCATTGCCGAGCTTGTATATAACCTTGCCCTCGGTCTCCTTTGGGTCGACCTGGAACGTTCGATAGAATGGCTCATTGGCCGCCATAACACGGAGCTCTTTATCGAGTATCAACACCGGCTCACGTACGATATCAACGACCGTCTTAATGTACGTCCAACTTTCTTCCCACACTCGTTTGATAATATCAGGGCCAAGGGGGCTTGTGTGCCCCGTGGCAGATGTGGTTGTGTTCATATGCTTAGCGCCGTTCAAGCGCGTATTGTGTTACAACAACGCATCCTTGAGCGAGTACTGTGGTATACTGAAATAACATCTATACTCACCATCATACAAACTGGTGTACCTATTTGGTAATGCTGCTATGCGGACGCAGTCCGATAATACGGCCAAACATATTAGTTCTCTCTATTACGTGGGACGGGCTCGTAATGTGATTGTAATATTGTGCATGTATGAACGACTCCACTATATGTCACTATCACAAAAACAAACATCGGAAGAATCTTTGAGCGAGGCATATCACGACTACGAGAAAGGGCTTCATTCGTATGCACAGTTCAAGGTGTCTGATGGTGCGACGAGTGATGATATGGTTCAGGACACCTTTATGAAGACCTGGCGCTACCTCATTAAGGGGGGAAAGATTGATGTAATGAAAGCATTTCTCTACCATATTCTCAATAACCTGATTGTAGATGAATACAGAAAGAGAAAATACTCAACGACATCGCTCGATATCTTGCTCGAAAAAGGGTTTGAACCGAGCACCGACCCCATAAACCGGCTCCTCGACGTACTCGATGGAAAAACAGCCCTTGCGCTCGTACATCAACTTCCCGAAAAGTATCAAAAAGTAATACGTATGCGATACGTACAATCACTTACGCTTACCGAAATGGCGCTCATTACCGGCTATTCCAAGAATGCGGTTGCTGTGCAACTTCATCGAGGGCTTGCAAAGCTCACGCTGCTATATAATGCGACAAAATAGCCGCGTTGCAGCTATCTTGGCACCAGCGCTTAAGCTTTACAACACGCGCTCACCCTTAATGATGCGTACCAAGAACATAATGATGGCTGCGACGAGGAGGATGTGAATAAAGCCACCGATGGTGTACGACGTAATCATACCGAGGAGCCACAGCACAATTAATACGATTGCAATGGTAGATAACATATAGAGTGTGTGGTTAAAAACGGTACCGCTAATAAAAAATGGTACGTCTTACTACCTAAGCCTGTGATGAGCGTATAGTATTACAAAAATTCCAAATGGGGAACAGTACCATTTCCCACACTACCCCTTTCTACACCATCAGCTTTGCAAGTGCGTACCCGCTGTACCTTGCAAAAGCGGAGAAAAAAGGGTGTACCAAAGCAGAGGTAACACGAAAACTGTACGAGGGGCTCGTTGCTCTCTACGCGATTGAACGTACAGCGTAGTACCTGTATACAAAAGGACCAAAGTCATTTGGTCCTTTTTTGTATATAAAAGTTTAATAGTTGGGAACTAGTGCTTTTGCTATAC
>JAKFXP010000070.1 GCA_021731325.1 Parcubacteria group bacterium | reverse complement strand
TTTGGGGTGGGGGCGTGAGAGCGCATAACGCCACCGATGCCTGTTCCGGGTGTTCGATAGAAAGTCTACCTAATCCAAACGACACGCCACTCAGCAAAAAAATGGCAAGTAATACTGCCCCCTCTTCGGCCTTGCGTGACTTCAGTATCTCTGGTATCTTATATCCCACGGTAGCTTTAGTATAAAACTACATCCCTACCTCCAACAACCTACTTCTTATATACTATGGCACATAGAAAAGCTGGCGGAACAGCAAGAAATCTCCGCGACTCACAACCAAAATATCTTGGTACCAAGCTATATGCTGGCGAACAGGCTCAGCCTGGCAGCATTATCATTCGGCAGCGGGGTAGTAAGATTGAGGCAGGTAAAAACGTCCGCACGGGCAATGATTACACCTTGTATGCCGTGGCGTCTGGCACGGTCTCTTTCCGTGACATCCGTACCATCAAGTTTGACGGTACCGTTAAACGCAAAAAAGCAGTAGATGTAATCTAAAAAAAAGCACCTTCGGGTGCTTTTTTAGATTCTAGAGAATCAGCCGATTAGCCGGTGACGACCGACAAGACAAAGGTGGTCTTTTTGCTCCCCACAGCCACATTGATGGTATGTTCCCCCACTTCATGAATTGCTTCGTCGAGGAGAATGGACGATTCGTCGAGCGATATTTCGAGCTCGTCTTTGAGAGCCGAAACAATGTCACTCGCGTGTATTTTCTTATAGAGATGTCCCTTGTCGTCTGCTTTGGCAACAACGGTGATCGAAGCATCTGAGAGTGTGGTGAGTTTTTCCACCAAATCAGCCCGACGCGCATCTTCAACGGCATGGAGCTTCTCTCGACGTTTGTCGAGCTCCGCAATACGGGTAGGGGTGGCTACCTCAGCGAGGCGTTGGGGTAGCAAAAAATTTGCTGCATAGCCGTTGGATACTTGTACAACTTCGAACTTACGTCCGACTTTCTGAATATCTTTTAGAAGGATAACGTGCATACGGTAAATGGTTAGATATGTGCATACTACCCTGTATTGCGCTATTGCACAATAGGCGTACTTGAGGCTGTACTTGTTGCTTTTTGTTCGGGTAATACGCCCGTTTGTAGGTATTGCACTGCCGCATCAAGCTGTGGATCGCGCTTTTGCTCCACATCTTCGCGGGTACGGTTGACGGTGAGATCGGGCACAAGGCCGTTGTGTGATATAGATACCCCGTTTGGGGTGAGCCACCGTGCTACGGTTATTTTGAGCGAGGTATCAGGAGTAATATCGTGAATCTCTTGCACAGATCCTTTGCCAAAGGTCTTTTCTCCAATAAGGACTGCTTTTTTATGTTCCCGTAATGCTCCGGCAAGAATCTCTGACGCTGACGCCGATCCACCATCAGTCAGAATAGCGATACGCCAGGATGGTTTACTCACGGTACTTCCATTGGTTCTGTGCGTCCGGGTTTCTCGGTTGGCGCCATAGTCTTCGGTCACCACTACTTCTCCGGGAGGCAAAAACCAGCTTGCCATTTCAACCGCCGCCTCAAGGTAGCCCCCCGGATTACCACGCAGGTCAAGGACTAGATGAGACGCACCGCTCTGTACAAAGGTTCGAAGGGCTTCACGCATTTCGCCTACCGAAGTGCCACCAAAGTTGTAAAGCGCAATGACAAAGATATCATCCACCCACTTTGTTTCTATGGTAGGCACTTCAATAATAGCTCGAGTAACAGGTATGTTAAGGAATTCAGACTCACCCTCTCGGGCAATGGTGAGTAGTACCTCCGTACCCACCTCGCCGCGAATATAGTGTATTGTTTCGTCGATCGAGAGGCTTTGTGTTTGATGACCATCCACTTCAAGGATAAAGTCACCGGCGCGAATACCTGCCGTTTCTGCGGGAGTTCCTTTGAGAGGAGCGATAACGGTGAGGATTCCTTCACGCATACCGATTTCGATTCCTACGCCCCCAAAGGTACCTTGTATCTCTTGATCAAACCCCTCTTTTTCTAGGGGAGGCATAAACGAGGTATAGGGGTCGTCGTATGAGGTGGCGAGTCCAGAAATCATACCCCATATCCGCTCGTCTTTACTTACCCCCTCCGATGAAGTGGCGGCCACGTACGTTTCGTCAAGTAATTTCCATGCCTTCCACACGGATTCCATGTCAGTTGCGGAGGGTGTATCCAACGACCCTGCTGAGGCTGAAGTTGCGGATATCTCATTTCGTGCCGTTCCAAAGAAAAAACCTCCCAGGAATGCAAAAAATGCGACCGCAACGAGCGGCATAAGATGAATGTGTTTTTGCATACTTACTATCGTACCAGTCATAGGGCACGTGAGCAAAGAAATAGGTAAAAATGCTATCCACTTCCCCAGAGTTTTTATTCCCCACAATGAGCTATTGCCCTGGTATACTACTAAGCAATGATAACGCGGTATACCCACGGTGATTTGGTTTGGATTGACCTTCTTTCTCCCACCCAAGAGGAGGTGCGTGATTTGATGGAGGAGTTTTCTATCGACCCTCTCGTTGCTGATGAATTACTTCTTCCCTCCACGCGTAATCGCGTTGATCCTCGTGACGAGTACTTTTATCTCGTATTGCATTTCCCTGCCTTTAAACATATTCATGACATGGCGCATACCATGCTCGAAATTGACTTTGTGGTTGGTAAAAAATGGATTATTACCACTCGATATGACGGCATTGATCCATTGCACCAGTTTTCCAAACTGTTTGAGGTAGACAGCGTGTTAGATCGTAAGAATATGGCAGATCATGCTGGAAATGTATTGTACTACATGCTCTTCGAACTCTATCGAATGCTTTACGATGAGCTTGCCCATATCGAAACACGACTCGACATGGTAGAAGATCGTATTTTTGAAGGGCTTGAGCGAGAGATGGTTGCAGAGCTCTCTCGCATTAGCCGAGACCTCTTAAACTATGCGCAGGCACTCGATAGCCACCATTCGATGTTGCAGAGTTTGGAAACACCCGGAGTAGCACTTTTTGGGTATGAGTATGTTCGAAATATCCGTACGGTTATTAGTGAATACGAGCGTCTTGCGGCAAGTATCAAAAGTAGTCGTGCATCACTCCTCGAACTCCGGGAGACCAACAATTCCCTGCTCACCACCAAACAAAACGAAATCATGAAGACGTTTACCATTATGGCGTTTCTCATGCTTCCCCTCTCACTTATTTCGAGCGTATTCGGTATGAATGTGGCACTTATGCCAATTGTCGAACATCCGTTTGGCTTTTGGATTATTGTTGGAATCATGCTTGCGGTAGTGGCGGTATTTGGGGCTTTTTTCAAACATAGAGATTGGCTATAAGATGCTTGCGACTGGTACATTCACCTCCTTTCTATTTTGTTCGTCCTGATTTATACTGCGAAAGTCTATGTTTCCTATATTTTTTTCCAGTGCTACCGATCCTACGAAGGGTGCAAGGCCTCCCCTCAACCTATACAACACGCTCACGAGGGCTACTGAGCGATTTACCCCGCTCCGCACTGATTATGTGCGGATGTACAACTGTGGTCCAACGGTCTACGATTTTGCCCACGTGGGGAATCTTCGATCATATGTGTTTGCGGATATTCTGAGACGCACCCTGCTACTCAATCGGTACAAAGTGTTGCAGGTTGTTAATATTACAGACGTGGGACACCTGACCTCAGACGGGGATGACGGGGATGACAAGATGACCCTTGCACTCAAACGCGAAGGTAAACCCTTGACGCTCGAAGCCATGCATGAGATATCAACGAAATATACCGAAGCGTTTGTCGCCGATCTTGAGCAACTACACATTCGACTACCAAGCGTGATGCCACGAGCGAGCGAGCATATTGATGCAGATATTGCACTGATACAAACGTTGATGCAAAAAGAATATGCGTACCGTACCTCTGACGGTGTGTATTTTGATACGATGCGGTTTACGGGGTATGGAAAACTGGGGGGTATTGACCTTACCACGCTCAAAGAAGGCGCGCGTGTGGAAGTGCATCATGAAAAGCGCAGTCCTCATGATTTTGCATTATGGAAACGTGACGAATCGCTTGGGTGGGAGAGTCCGTGGGGCACTGGCTTCCCGGGCTGGCACATTGAGTGTTCGGCGATGGCGATGGAGTATTTGGGCAAAGAAATAGATATACATACGGGCGGCATTGATCACATCGGTACCCATCACAACAACGAAATAGCCCAAAGCGAAGCGGCTACGGGTAGACCGTTTGCGCGGGTGTGGATGCATCATGCACACATTATGATTGAGGGGACCAAGTTTAGTAAGTCACTCAAAAACACCATCACCCTCCGTCAACTTGTTGAGCATGGGTATCCCGCACTCGCGTACCGGTATTGGCTTCTCATGGGCCACTACCGCACACCGATGAATTTTAGCTTTACCGCGCTCGATGCCGCTCAGACGGCACTCAAGCGGCTCCATCGATTGTTTGTGGAAGAATTGGGTATGGTCAAGACGGGAAAAAAAGATCCCACCTACGCACAGACCTTTTTGCTCCGTATTAATAATGATCTAGACACTCCACAGGCGCTCGCATTACTGTGGGAGGTTGCAAAAAATCAATCGCTTCCGAAGGGGGTGAAGCGAGCAACGTTGTTGTATTTTGATAAAGTCTTGGGAATTGGTCTGACCGAACTTGCAAACAGTCGTGAGGAACGACAGTCGTTATCCATTGTTTCTATCGATAGTGACACGGTACCTGATGCCGTACAACAATTGGTATCTGAACGGGAACAAGCTCGTAGTGCAAAAGATTGGCCACGAGCTGACGCACTCCGTGCAGAGATACGCAACAAAGGTTTTTTGGTTGAGGATTCGTCGCAGGGACCCCAAGTGGTGTCGGTTTAACTATTCGGATTTTTTTGCAACACCGAGTCGCTCGGCTACCAGGGGGGTGAGTGGAGGTTCGATAATAAGGGTAAGTAAAATAACCCAGACGCCGACAACGAGTACAATTTCGCTTGATGCAAGCCCGAGCGTGACCGCAATAAGAAGAAGGATGGCGGGAATCGCCCCTGTTTCTCGTAAGAAGGACAGGAAGAGTACTTCGCGCCAGGTAACCATTCCGCTATGGGCACGTATCCACGGCAACAAGCTGATGTACACCACGAGGGGACGAATAATGAGCATAAAGACGAACGCTGCTGCAACCCCCAACGGAAGAAGGTAATACAGGGTATCAAGTGGGGTCACTGCGCCAAGGAGTACAAAAATAACTGGCTTCACAAAACCTCCCACAAACCGCTCAAAAAGTGCTTGTACATCGTGGGTGGTGGCATGTGTTTCAAAGAGTAGACCGGCGATGAATGCAGCTAAGTACCCTGCCCCTCCCCCGGTGAGTGAACCGAGCGCAAAACAGAATAGCGGAATAATTGAAAAAAGTGCCGGGTCTGACCAATGTAGCGTACGTACCGTCTCACCCCAGGTTTTGAGGATATAATACGCCAAGAGTCCAACTAACCACCCCCAGACAATTTCGAGAGCGAGTGGTTCGAGAAGTGCGCGCGAAGTCATATGTGCGAGTCCAGAGCTTAGGGAGGTTGCAACGAGCGTGCTCCCTATACTGAGGCTCCCTATGATAAAAAAGCGTGAAAGTACCACCCCCACTACGTCATTCAACGCCCCCTCACTGAGGGCAATATCACGCAGAAACGGTCGAGCAAAGCGAAGATGTTCAACAGACGACTGTATTGCAGTCGGGTCAATGGATGCAAGTATGGCGGCAAGTGCGATAAGTGAAAATATCGGCACTCCAATCGAGAAGTAGGTGGTGAGCGTTCCGAGTGCGTACGCAAAAAGAACAACACTCAAACAAGTGCCAATAAGCGAAAGTGCCGCAATAGGTGCAAAGTACTTTTGGAAGTTTTTTACCGGTACGGCGAGCCCTGCCGCAAAGAGTACAAATGCGGCCAGGAGTTCGATAGCCATACGAAATGAATCGGTGTTGCTAAACAATACGGCTAGTGGGTGTTGTGCTGCCATACCAAATAGGAGTGCCCAAATAAAAGGGTGTAAGATCGGAGGGCTGTATCGAGAAATACCCCATGCGATGAGCGCAAGGAGGGTGAGTGCGAGTAGAAACGCAGACGAGCCGGTTTGAAACACGCTGAGCACGGAGGGGATGTTTGCACTAAACGCTACTCCCACCATAAGGAGCATGTATACGAGGGTGATACCAAGGCTGCGGAGAGTATACATAAAGTAAGGAACAAAACTACTGATAGTCCCTCCAGTGTACCGTTAGGGTAAGGAGCCGTACAAGGTCACTTATACAGTAGTACCACTATTCTATTCCGTATCGCATACGCACCTCCCGATCAACGTCCGCAAGGGGTCGCCCGTACGTTTGTTGGGAGAGTTGTTTGATATGTGCCGCGCGTTCGGGGCTCCCCTTTCTTGGAGCGGGTATGTGAATAGAAAACGGTTTTTGGGGGGTGCCTCGTGCAAGGACACGCACGTACGCATTGTAGTTTTCGATATTCATGATGTCTTGCGCCTCAAAGGTGGGCTTCATTTGTGGTTCAAGGTATGTTGCGTCCTCTGACCCAACGCGGAAGACCGCCATACTCCCCACGTTGCCAAATACGGCATCTCGAATACGTTCGTCGAGCTGGGCGATAAACTGGTGTGCAATATTGAGCGAAAGTTTGTACTTGCGTGCTTCAGAGAGAATTGCCGATATGGAATCAGTGGTGATATTTTGGAACTCGTCAATATACAGATAGAATGGAGGAAGGTCACTTTGGAGGGCATCAACACGTGACAATGCTGCCATGAGTATTTTGCCAACCAAAACCATACCCAGCAGATTTGCATTGATGTCGCCCAGTCGCCCCTTCGCAAGATTTACCAGAAGAATTTTGCGAGAATCCATCACCTCTCGGAATCGGAATGCACTCGTTTGCTGAGCTATAAT
>JAKFXP010000044.1 GCA_021731325.1 Parcubacteria group bacterium | reverse complement strand
AATCTCCGTCACTCGGGTGTTTGTTTTAACAGTCACTCTCCCCTTCGCCACGTATTCAATCAATGTACGGGTTACGTCACCCGCCTTTTCGGTTTGGGGGAACACACGCTTCCGTGCTTGCACCACAAGGGGTAATCCCCGCGCCTCAAAAAATGAAAAGGTATCTTTCATGCCAAATTGCGAAAATGGTGAATACAAAAAAGGTGCCGCATCTTCATAATGGGCGAGAAATTTGTGTATATCTTCTTCCGCATTGGTGATATTACATCGACCGCCGCCCGTAATAGAGAGTTTTGCTCCGAGTTTTGGATTTTTTTCAATCAAAAGCACTCGTTTTCCTCGCTCAGCTGCACGTCCCGCCGCCATCATACCCGAAGCACCACCACCCACGACGATGAGGTCATATGTTGTTGTATCAGACTTTTTTCTCGGCATAAGTGCCGATTATAACACATTTTTTACAGATACACAAATGTGTTAGTGGTAGCGGCTGCGAATTTCAAATAGTATCCAGAAGCCAATCAAAGCACCAATCACCGTACTCACGAGCAGGTACACGTTACCGGTAAGGACGCCAAGTACCCCTCCCACCACACTGACGACTTCGCTATAAAATACAAAATTCCAACCTGATTTTTTCTTTTCTTTGAGACCAGGAAATGCAGAGAGCATAAGCACCACTGAGATAATCGAACATACAAACGGGAGTAGATAACTCGCAAAATACATGACCGCGAACCCGCCCGAAAACATCGTAGCAAAACCCATCATCATTCCCCCACTCAGGAGCCCGAGCGCGCTCAGTCCGCCAAAAATTAACACGAGCCACGGAGCAATGTCTACAATCACCTGACGTCCCTTTTCGGGGATGTGCGGAGCACTTTCAAACATCGGCATAAGCCAGCCCTCAAGACCGTGCAAATGCTCGATAACTTTTTCCGTATGTTGTTGTGGGTTAAATGGTTCCATATGACCCCATGGTATACCTCCCCCCATAAGAGTCAACGCAAGATATACCCGAACTTGTGGTATATAAAAACCCGAGACTTTCGTCTCGGGTCCTCCGTAATCGCGTTTCGTTTATTGATGAACGGCTGCGATATGCTCGGTTTGGGTTGGGGTAGCATGACCATCGCTGCTGGTGTGGGTGATTGTGTATTGCTGCTGTCGTTTCATGACCTTTTTCTCCGCGAAAAGAACTAAAATGCATCTCAATGCTATCCCGTGAAGAAGCACTGGGTATGCGTACTTGGACTTCGCCTGTTCCCTCAGAAGGAACATCCTATTCCCGAAGTCCTCAAAGAGGATAGCATACCTGCCTCGCGATGCAACCCCCCGCAGGGGATAGAGTATGCAAACTCAGGATCGAAGTCCGTACCCCTTTCTGAATAGATAGATGACCAATGCCGACAGACTTACCACAAATCCAATCAGTACCCACACTGATCCGACGATACTCACATCCGCGGTACCCAAAAAACCATACCGAAATCCATTGATAAGGTACAAAATAGGATTTACCTGCGACAGGGTTTGCCAAAATGGCGGGAGTACCGAAATAGGATAAAATACCCCACCTAAATACGTGAGTGGCGTAAGGACAAACGTAGGAAATATCATAACGCTGTCAAAGCTCTTGGCAAAGACTCCGTTAATGAGTCCCGCGAGTGAAAATATCAGTGAGGTGAGAATAAGGAATATGAGAATAATCCCAATATGGGCAACCGGAAGTTTGGTAAAAAAGAGTGCGACAAGGAGCGAGAGTACACCGGTAATAATACCTCGTAAGGCTCCACCACTTACGTATCCTGCAATCACCACCCAATGCGGTACCGGGGCAACCATAATCTCTTCAAGATTTTTCATGAACTTAGCGCTATAAAAACTGCTGGCTACATTTGAATAACTGTTCGTAATAACGGCCATCATCACGAGCCCAGGCACGATAAACGCGATATACGGCACACCATCCACCAATCCTATGCGGGTACCCAAAAAAGCACCGAATATTGCATAGTATAAGGTCGAGGTAATGACCGACGGGAGCAGGGTCTGCGTCCAGATACGCATAAAGCGCGTAGTCTCCTTGCGGAGTATGGTTTGGAATGCGATGTACGTATGGTTTGAATCCATACCTATGAAGTCGTTAGACGTACAAATAACTCTTCGAGACGATTGCCCTTGGGACGCATGCCCAGCACATGTACCCCCACTCCTTCCAGGAGCGCAACTCCTTGACCAATCGGAAGATTTTTTCGTACCGTCACCTCAAGTCCTCCGTCCGCACGCATCTCGGGCGCATAGGGTGCCATCACATCAAGTGCTCGTGCACCCGGGACACGGTGTACGTCAAGTACGTAGGTTTCAAAATCAAGTCCCGCTAATAACTCACGTACCGAACCCTGCGCGACAATCCCTCCGTTATTGATAATCGCCAAATCTTTTGCAAGCTCCTCTGCTTCTTCGAGGTAATGGGTCGTAAGGATAATGGTTTTTCCCTCCCGTATCAACTCGCGTAAGAATTCATACATACCTCGACGAAGTTCAATATCGACACCGGCGGTTGGTTCATCGAGTATAAGGAGCTGTGGTTCATGTACCAGCGCCCGAGCAATCATGAGGCGTCGCTTCATGCCTCCTGAAAGAGTGCGCGATACCTCATGACGCTTATCCCACAACCCAAGCGCATTCAGATACTTCTCGGCTCGCTCAAGTGCCACTTTTCGAGGGAGTCCGTAATACCCACCTTGGGTACACACAATATCAAGCACCTTTTCAAAAATATTAAAATTCATCTCCTGGGGTACGAGACCAATGTACGACTTTGCCCGCGCGTGATCCGTATCAATATTTGTTCCAAATACCTCTACGGTACCTGACGTCTTATTAGTGAGTCCCGTCACAATACCAATGAGGGTACTTTTTCCTGCCCCATTAGGCCCTAAAAGCGCAAAAAAATCACCTTGCGGTATACTAAGGGTAATACCCTTCAATGCTTCGGTACCGGTACCGTACGTCTTGTGAAGATTCTTGATAGTGAGTGCATCCATACGTTGGTGAGATACACTATACCACAAAGACCTCACCGAGTCGGTGAGGTCTTTGTGGTATAGTGTTCTTACTTATCTGCTCGATGCGTACCTATTCCCCGTATACGCCCACTCATGTGAGAACGCTCAGGAAGCCCCAACTCCGCACGAAGTGCGGCAGCTTTTGTTGTGTCACCCGATTCTATCGCTGCATGGAGAGCAGTGAACGTAGCAAAATTATCCTCGGTGATGACCGATAGAAGATTGACGTATCGAGGCTTTGTACTAGAAGCGATCATCAATATTTTCCACGTACGGTAATCACCGGCCTCAATAGCTGCCTGCAGGGCACCCGACTGCCCCTCATCGTGACAACCCCCGCGCCACGATCCAATAACAGTCTGCTCAGGCGTTGCAGCGCCTGCACTCATCGCCATAGCAAACGTAGCTCCCAAAATTGCAGCAACGGTTGAAAATCCAAGTACTTTTGTGTCAAAGGTTTTTGTTTGATTCATGGTTGGTAGTATTTAGTGTAGTAAACGGTCGTGGCCCTCACACCTAGTACTACGAACATGCCACCGCTATTCTTTCACTACCCTACCACGTATGCATCACAGAAGGTCGCGTTCCCGACCTCGACGGGCTTCCACGCCCACGAAACTCACACACCTCGTATGCTTCATACACACCCGAACCAGTAGTGGTTCCTTGCAGACGCACTGGCACCCCCTCGCGTATCTCCCGGTCGCCGAATGGGCACGATGCTACCGTGGTGGTCGAGCGCACCACATGCCACACTTCCCCATCAAGCGAACGCATCTTAAATGAATCGGGCTGCATCTCAAGCACCACCCCCACAATCACCCCTTCCTGAACATGCATCCAGTGTCCCGGACGAAAGCCTGACATCGGTGAATACATGGTCACCTCAGAAAGAAGGTACCGATCAAGTGCGGCACCAAAACCCTGTACGTACAGCAGGTACCCTATGCCATTACTTACCATAATCGCGAATACTACCAACCACGCAATCGAAAAGCGATACCCTCGACGGGTATCTCGCATCGCATGGATGCTATACCATATGGCACATCCAAAGAGCAGCAACCACACTACCGGAACAATCTCAAACAAGCCCTCCAAAGATGAAGCGTGGATAGTATGAATCATAAACCGTGATGCACTGGCAATATATATCGAAAGGGCGCTCGCAATACTTCCTGCAACTAATGCAGCCAAGGCGATAGACCACACGACACTTTCGTGGAGCAAAAAATGCCACCCCGGCTTTGGGGTAATACCCTGTTCAGTAATCGAGGATAATACTCGGTCACGCAATGAATCGTCTGATGATGCTTCGGTCATGAGTGGATGGTAAATAATGTACTAAATTCTTTTTTTGCTCTATGAATAAGGGTCGCAACAGTCCCGCCCGGCACCGTCAAAATATCACCGATCTCATCGTACCTCTTCCCTTCTAAGAAACGTAAGACGAGCACAGTCCGGTATTTTTCAGACATGCGCGCCAGCACCCGTGCCACCTCATCTTTTGCGAGTCGCGCCTCTTTGTGGTCGTACGCAAGTTCAATACTTTCGACAAACGTTGCAAACTCATCATCACCTAATGCTACGGTGTCGGGGCGTGTTTTCTTTTTGCGAAGCCATGATACCGCTTCATTGTGAGCAATACGGTAGATCCAAGACGAAAATTTCAATGACGTATCAAACCCCCGTGCATATATATATACTTTTATAAAAATATCTTGTAAGAGATCGTCTGTTTCGTCCTGCAACCCTGGCATGAGGCGTCGTACATAGCGTCGTAGTTTGTCCTCATATCGCTCGACGATACACCCAAAAAGCTCACGTTCACTAGGAACACGCGCTATAATCTGTTCATCGGTGTACTGGGTACAATCGGTCACACGTACCAGTGTACTACGAATCACAACTTCTCTTTCTTCCATCATTGCACTATCGGCAATACTATATAATGAATATTATCTGTGGTATAGTCTACCCTGGTTTTTCACAGTACATTTTGGAGAGGAGACGATGTATGCAACATAGCGCGTTATTAATTGGTTTTTTAGGAACACTACTTCTTATGACCGCACTGGTGCCCTTGGGCGTCATTGCACACATTGGCCGTCGAATACGCAAAGGAGAACGGCACTTGACCGTACACCATCAAACTCTCGTGTACTGGTTTATCGGCATGGTCGCACTCGGCGTCGTACTTACCGAGCTCGCCGTACGCCTCATGGGCGGTCAGTGGGGACCAATCGGTCTTCGCATACTACACTTCTGTTTTGTTGCAAGCACTCTTCTTCTTGCCTGGCGTCTTACGAAAGCGACCGGACTGAGTAATCCGACACAACACCGCAAGATAGTATATTGGTTTATTGGAGTATACGGCATGACTGCTGCGACCGGAACTGTTCTTTTTTTCTTACATCCTAGTTTTAGCGTAGGGTAAGAATCACGCACCAAAATGGGTCGCCCAAGCGACCCATTTTTTTATTACCGTATGAAAACATGTGTTAGAGCAACATACCGGTACCGAGCGCAACAATCCACGCCCCCACAAGACATCGAGCCCATACCGGATGATTGGCAAAAAAATTAACCTTACGCTGATACGCGCTCCGTGCCTGCGCAAAAAGTATGAGTGCTGCGCTGAGCGCAAAAAGTGACGTGATGCCATGTATGGCACCAATAATCATACGGGTACTACTGGACGCAACATCTTCTGCCATAGCTCCCGACAGGTGTTGTCGCATCAGAAAAATGGTAGCAAAACACACAACAAACACCACTGACCCTTGGGCAAGACGTCCAAAAAATACCCCTCGTTTTGTTGCACACACCACAACCCCCACCACAATGCCGGTACCGAGCCCAAAAACGGTTCGAACCACCAATTCTGAAAATATACCTTCCATATTTGTAGTAAGTGTACCTCTCACAGAAGTTGCACACAACAGCATTCACCTATACGCTACAGGTACTGAAATGCAAAACTATGCGGAACTCCACACTTTCTTACCTTTCTCATCAATCTTTGCTGAAAAAAAGCGCATTGGGTGTATTGTTGCTTATTATCCTCGGGTACAGTTTTTTTCAATATACCATGCATGGCCGGTTGCTAGGACTCTATGTGGTGGGTGGATGGAGCGCGCCCACAGAGGTACGCAGTACCTGCAAACAAGAGAGTGTGGAGCGCGTCATCGAACTGTTTACTCGCCCCCTCAATATGGATGCAGACGCAAAAAACGGCATACGCGAGTACTGGCACTATAGTTTTTACCGCGAATGTTTGTACCATGCTGGGTACACATTTCTCGGCAAACCACTCCCCCGCGCCACACTAGCGGCCACACCGGACAATCAGTACCGGTACACCAATCCCCTCGCGGGTACTTCGTTGGTGCTGGAAGATGCAGTGACATTCTCTGCAGACAACACCCTTGATGTGACTTTTGATTACCGGTTGCTTCGTACATCATTCAATACGGGCACGACAACGCTTTTTTTTGACACGTACACCGAGCATCAATTCATACACACCTTTGCTGATCTGCCAACGTACCTCGACCACTTCCCCGCAAGTACCGGCACAATCGTAGCAAGCGAATCCCGCACCACAACATCTGGTATCCCATACCTCTCGGTCACCCAGGACGATGGGCTCTGTGGCAATATCTTTGTGACCCCTGCAGAACGTATTGTCCACCTCTATGCCGCTTGCACTGAGCACAAAAAAATCCAAGTGATCACTGACACACTCACCTTCACATCAGATACTGCTTCGGTACACTAATTTTCCAGACTGATTTGGTACGAACTCGTCATCTTGCCCTTATAGTTGTTACCGTTATACGTGAAGGCTATCTCGGCACGACCATCATCTTCGATTGATAGTTTTGTGATATTTGCGCCCGGATACTGTGCAAGAATTGCATCGCGGTACGGTTGCGCTGGATCTCCACTGGGTGCCGGAGTTGGGGTGGGGGTAGGAGTAGGCGCCGGAGCTGGCGTAGGTGTTGGAGTTGGAGTTGGTGTTGGGGTTGG
>JAKFXP010000136.1:5371-7175 GCA_021731325.1 Parcubacteria group bacterium | reverse complement strand
TTCGCAATTTGGCATGAAAGATACCTTTTCATTTTTTGAGGCGCGGGGATTACCCCTTGTGGTGCAAGCACGGAAGCGTGTGTTCCCCCAAACCGAAAAGGCGGGTGACGTAACCCGTACATTGATCGAATACGTGGCGAAGGGGAGAGTGACTGTTAAAACAAACAACCGAGTGACGGAGATTGTGCATGAGCGTACCGCGGCAGGAGGGTTTGTGGTGCGTGGGGTACGAGTGGGTACGGAGCCATTCTCGGCAAAACATATCCTCATTGCAACCGGTGGTCTCTCGCACCCCGAAACAGGGTCAACCGGTGACGGATTTGGATGGCTTCGTCAACTTGGTCATGTGGTAAAAAAACCTACGCCCACCGTGGTACCTCTTCGGGTGCGCGATGCATGGGTCAAAGAGCTTTCCGGGGTGTCGCTCTCGTTTATGCGTATTACGTTTTTTCTCGATGGGAAAAAGTCATTTACCAAAATGGGCAAAATACTCTTTACTCATTTTGGCATCTCAAGTCCGCTTATTTTGAATAGCGCAGGCAAGGTCGCAGAACTTCTCAAACACGGTGCCGTCACCGCCACTATTGATGCATACCCTGACACCGATCATAAGCTCTTGGATGAGCGTATTCGTAAGGTCTTTGATCAGCATAAGAATAAATTCTTTAAAACAATACTGCCTGATATCGTGCCGGCAGGTATGGTCTCTGTGATACTTCCGTTTCTCAGACTCACCACAGGGGAAACAAAAGTACATAGTGTGAGCAAAGAGGGGCGGCGTGAGTTGGTTGACCTCTTGAAAGGGTTGCCGCTTACGATCACCGGCCTTATGGGGGTTGATCGTGCAGTCGTTATGGACGGGGGCATTCCGCTCACTGAGGTTGATACGCGTACCATGCGGTCAAAGGTGGTAGATGGTCTGATGGTGACCGGTGACCTCTTGCATATCACGCGCCCCTCGGGTGGGTATTCGCTCCAACTGTGCTGGACGACGGGATGGGTTGCCGGGAATAGTGTATAACAAATTGCACATGAGGAGGAGTCGGCGTACGATATGTAAGTATAGCTAACGTATATATATTTTCATGCCACCATCTTCACCCACTGATTTTATCGAGCTCAATCAAAAAGTTGACGCCATTTACGAATCAGTTGAAAAGACCCGTAAGTATTTTTTATACACCCTGATACTGAGCGGAGTACTTGTGGTATTGCCCCTTATTGGCCTTATGTTTGCAATACCAAGCTTCTTGGGTACCGTGAGTTCCGTGCAAGATTTGAGTGCTATAGAGGGGTTGTAAAACGAGCGGCGTGCGACACGTGAGAAAGTATAGTACCGTTTTTATTGGTATGTGGTACGCTGGTACGCATAGTAGTTAGCTGTTTATTTTTTGTATGAGATCAAAACACGGCATCATTGCAGTAGCTTCACTCTTGGTGGTGGTGAGTACCATACCGGTCTATGCCCATGAGGGGGTAGAACATGCCACTGAAGCTGAAGCAAAGGTACATGAATTAACCACCTCTTCGGTTGCTACCGGTACTCCTGCGCTATACTCGGGCACCCCTAAGCAATCGAGTACGTTACAAGCACTTATCGAGAAGTATCGTGCACAATTAGCAAAAAAGAAGGGTACCACTACTCCAACCACGCGCGCTTCTTGGGAAAAAGGAAAGAGTATCGCCACTCTAGACGCAACCTGTGTCCAGAAGGCGGTTGATACGCGTGAGGTAGCACTCCAGAGCGCGTTTGGAAAGTCAGATACTGCAGTGATGGATGCCCTCAAGGCACGTCAGACCGCGC
>JAKFXP010000136.1:0-5271 GCA_021731325.1 Parcubacteria group bacterium | reverse complement strand
AGTATCGCCACTCTAGACGCAACCTGTGTCCAGAAGGCGGTTGATACGCGTGAGGTAGCACTCCAGAGCGCGTTTGGAAAGTCAGATACTGCAGTGATGGATGCCCTCAAGGCACGTCAGACCGCGCTCTATGCCGCATGGGGACAAACTGAAGTCAGTGCACGCAATACTGCACTCAAAGACGCATGGAAGGCGTGGACTACTGCCCGCAAGTCAGCAGGCAAGACCTTGAAGACTGAGCGTGACAGCGCATGGAAGACCTTCAAGACAACGGTAAAGGATACCTGCAAAGTGAGCGTACCTACCGAGGATGCAAGTGCAGGAAGTGACAGTGCAGGACAGACGGCGATTTAGTGCGAGGTTTACGGGTGTCGGTAGGTAATACTGTGTGTGGATTGGTTACGACGCGCTTGTTTTTACTGTGGTACACTTAAGCGTGTTATCAGTTTTATTTATAATCAATAGTATCTATGATAAGCAAGAAACTAACGCCAATGCTGCTTGCCGCCGCATTGTTATTTGTTGCTGGACAAGTGTCTGCAAAGAATGAGGTTGAAGATGATGGAAGTACTGAGATTGAGGTACATACGTCATCGGATGATGCTTCATCAACTATGGCGAGCTCTACTCGTAAGGGGATAAAAGACTCAAAGAGGTTTGAAGAGATGCTTGCCAAAGCGCGCAAAAATCTTGAGAAAGAGCATGGTCGTAAGGGTAAAAACGCAAGCAGTACCCGTAGTTCGATGCGCGGTGACAGTATCGCCACTCTAGACGCAACCTGTGTCCAGAAGGCGGTTGATACGCGTGAGGTAGCACTCCAGAGCGCGTTTGGAAAGTCAGATACTGCAGTGATGGATGCCCTCAAGGCACGTCAGACCGCGCTCTATGCCGCATGGGGACAAACTGAAGTCAGTGCACGCAATACTGCACTCAAAGACGCATGGAAGGCGTGGACTACTGCCCGCAAGTCAGCAGGCAAGACCTTGAAGACTGAGCGTGACAGCGCATGGAAGACCTTCAAGACAACGGTAAAGGATACCTGCAAAGTGAGCGTACCTACCGAGGATGCAAGTGCAGGAAGTGACAGTGCAGGACAGACGGCGATTTAATATTCCGCACTGATGCAACAAAAAACGCGGCGGAGCCGCGTTTTTTGTGTATACTTACGCACATCTATGCAAGAAACATTTGACCCCCCAACTCCCCAACCTGAAGTATCGGAGCAGGTATCTGCTCCGATCGATGAGGGAGATCCTCGTCTGGAAGCGTATATAACACGGGTACAGGCACTTCAGGAGTCTCTCAGGAAGTGTGAGGGACAAGAAGCAGTAGAGTTGCAACAAACATACAAACAAGGACTTGAAGAGCTGGTGACTGCGCAGGCAAACTTTCCCGGTGACTGGACTCTACTGCTCCTGCGGCGCGCACTTGACCCAATCACGTTTGAAAAATATCAAGCAATAGTTGCGCAGTATGCGGATCTGTTGGAGGCTACGCCACCGGGAGTATTGACAAAAGATGGAGTGCGTGCCGATTACCATCAAAGACAGATGGATGAATATACCGCTCGTATTGCAGAGGTGTTCATCCAGACCGGTATTGGGACAGCACAAGAGCAAGGCTTAGTACCCTATGCACTTGGAGTAGGTCGTCTTGGTAGCCCCGGTACGGTATTTGATGATGCGGTATCGTTAGGGGGTCAACCACTTACGCGACGCCAAAAGAATATCATTGAGGCGCATGAAAAAGTGCACGGGTTGTGGAAGATGGAAGATGCGCCGTTTGGACATGCGTTACGTGCCATTTTCGACCCGGTGGAACTGGCAAAAAACGAACGAGTTACCTACCTCAAAAAACCTGATGAAATACTCGCACGTATGTCACAGATACGAGACTATTTTGGACTATCCGCAAGCGACATGTTTACCTCTGAACATCTTGCATATGCACGAACGCACTATTGTGCAGATACCGGATTAGATAACCATATGCGTATGTTTTTTGACTGTGTGACACAAAAAACACAAGATACGTTCATCGCATGTATGAACACCTACCCTATGTAGTGATTAGGGTCGCTGTGGGCGAATACTTTGGGCAAGGGTGCGGAAATAGAGCAACTTCACACTTTCGGTAGCTATGAAGTACGTGATGACGGTGATAAGAATAATACCAAGGTGTGTCATTGAGGGTGTTGCAAACTTAAACAGGGAAGCAAGGGGAGGTATGAATGGAATACAAATGGTAGCAATGGCAGCAGTGAGCGTGAGGAAGATGATAAGTGAAGGAATTCGTTCACCCTTCCAGAACGGTAATCGGGTGCGAATAGAAAAGAGAAAAGCGAGCTCGGTCAAAGCACTCCCGATGAACCAGTTGGTTTGCAGTACGGCGGGTGCGGCATCGTAAAAGAGTCCAAAGAACACGAAGTCGAAGAAGGTACTTACGATACCGAGCAGGGTAGCAATAAGAAGGATGTCTCGCACATTTTGACTGTGTGGGGTTGCAATTTCGGTACGGTCAACGGTGTCGGCGGCGATAGCAATCATAGGGAAGTCAGAGACGAGGTTGAGGAGGAGTATCTGAATGGGGAGCATGGGGAGGTAATCGATAAAGAGGGATACGAGCGCAACGGCGTAAAAATTGCCAAAGCTTGAGGCAAGGGTTGCTTTGATATATTTACTTGTGTTTGCAACGGCGATGCGCCCTTCACGGATGCCGGCGACAATGACCCCTAAACTTTGTTCGAGCAAAATAATGTCGGCAGTATCGCGCGATATGTCACTGGCACTTTGGACGACAATAGAAACACCTGCGGCGCGTAACGCAGGAACATCATTGATACCTTCACCCAAAAATCCGACCTCAAATGACTCACCGAGAAGTTCGACAATCTCATGTTTTTGTTCGGGGCTTACTCGCGCAAACACGCTATAGGCACGTACCGCTTCATGTCGTTCATGCATACTCAGGGATTCAAATTGGGCGCCCGTCATAACTTCTTTTGGTGATTCAATAAGACCAATGTCATGCGCCACGGCACCGGCAACATCGGGACTGTCTCCGGTGATTATTTTTACCTGTATCCCCAAGGCTTGGGCTTCGTGTACCGCGCTCACCGTACTTGCTTTAATAGGGTCTTTAAAAGAGACAATACCCGAAAAGGTAAGTCCGTGAGGAGTCTGTGCTGCGGCAAAGGAGTCCTCCTCGGGATACAGGACTCGTGTTGCAATTGCCAATACCCGTTCACCATGTTCACCTGCTTCGGTGCACCACACCGCTGCTTGTGCGGTATCCTCCGCACGGAGCGTACAGAGGGGATACAGACTTTCGGGTGCACCGCGGACGATAAGAGTATGGGTACCATTCTCCTCTATCACCACGGCACTAAAACGCGTACGGGGGTCAAATGCGACCGTGGCTACCACGGTGGTGGATTCAATTTCCTCACGTATGTTTTTGGTTAAGGGGGCAAAGAGTGCAGCATCAAACGGCTCAATACGGCCGTCATCTGGATCAGAGCCCTGGTTTGCGCGTTTGAGGAGTATGTCTCGAGGAGCGCCAAACGTGTGTGCAACCGTTAATTTGTTTTCGGTTATGGTTCCGGTTTTGTCGGTACACAATATCTCAATTGAGCCAAGGTCTTCGACTGCAGAGAGTCGTCGCACCACCACGTGTTTTTCGGATAGTCTGCGCGCACCTCGAGAAAGTGAGAACGTGGTGACAACGGGCAATGCTTCGGGTATGACGCCAACGGCAAGGGCAATAGAGAAGAGTAGGAGGTTGGGTATATCAACCGTATCTCCTTTGATGAGGAGGTGTAAGAGGAAGACGAGGAGGAGGGTGGCGATGACGAGTCGAAGAATAAACGCACTAAAACGGGCAATACTTTTTTCGAATGCACTTTCATGTCGTTCACCCGCATTGTGTGCGATACTGCCGAGCGTGCTTTCGATACCTGTCGTAATCACCATTCCCTGTGCAGAGCCGCGCACGACCATGGTGCCTGCAAAACAGAGGTTGGTTGCTGCGTACTCGCCGGGAGGTAGAGTGTCGAGCAGGCCGCTTATTTTTGACACACTCACTGACTCACCTGTGATGGCACTCTCGTCGACGGAGAGACTATGTACGGTGATGAGACGTAGGTCTGCCGGTATCCGGTCGCCTGTTTCGAGGAGTACAAGGTCACCCGGTACGAGGTCTTCGGCGGGAATGAGGAGGGGGCTGCCGTTTCGCAGGACTCGTGCGCGTGCGGCTGCGTATTGTCTGAGTAATTGTAATGTTTGTTCACTGCGGTACTCTTGAAAAAAACCAAGACCGGTGTTGATGCTGATAAAGATAATGATGAGTAGGGCATCCATCGCTTCACCGAGCAAAAAGGCAAGGAGACTCGCGCCTAAGAGAAGGTAAATAAACGGACTTCTGAGCTGACGTATGAGGATTGACCAGGTGCTCCGCGACTCTTGTTTGAGTTCGTTTTTTCCAAAGCGAATCCGTTTGGAGACAACCTCACTTTCGCTCAGACCTTGGTCGAGCGAAAGACGGTGTTCGGTCGCAATATCTTGCACGGAACGAGTTGCGTAAGAAAGAGTGGTCATGACAAGATGTACGTGCTAGTGAGTAACTATGAGACTAGCGTACCATGCGCGTAGGTACGTATTCGACACACTTTCCCCACCTAATTAAAGTGCCGTAAAGGTATTTAATTAGGTGGGGAAAGTGTGGGGATAAGGTGTGGGTAGGAGTAGGGAAAACCTGGGGAGAGGGTGGGGAAAGTAGTTTTGATTTTGGATGTGGACAAGTAAACAGGCCATATATTGCCAAGCAATGATACAATATATGTGAAAAAAGGTACGAAGGGACGGGCTTTTTTCGACATTCCATGTCAACACCACACGGGCATAGCTCGCATCTTGCACACACGATTGTACTCCAATCGCGGGCTTCTTCCGCATCTCAACCACTCATACTTGGCTCAAAACAAAGGGTTTTACGCACTTCTGTACCTCGTCCCGAGCCGCCTCGTCTTGTGCAGCGCACCTGGTCGACTGGTCCACCACCGCGTGCACCGGTACCAAGACCACAGAGTCATGAAGAACGATATCCGAGGGGAGGAGAACTGCTCGTCCGTTTTGGTATTGACAGCATGCTCGGACGCATGGTCGCGCGAATATTGGTCTGGATGATGCTCGCACAACCCGTATATGTTTCGTTTGCTATGGAGCTTACTCCGGAGCAAGGGGGAACGACGGTCGAGGCGGTGGCGGAGAGTAC
>JAKFXP010000071.1 GCA_021731325.1 Parcubacteria group bacterium | reverse complement strand
TCACCTCTTGCGCAAATTGGTGGGCAAAGACAAGACGGTTACCATTGTGGCAAAAATTGAAACGAAGTTTGCTATCGATAACCTCGATGAGATTGTTGAGGCAGCTGATGTGATTATGGTTGCTCGCGGAGATCTCGCAATCGAAATGCCGCCCGAAAAGGTGCCGTTGCTCCAAAAGCAGATTATTCGTGCCGCAAATCGGGCTGGTAAACCGGTTATTACCGCGACTCAAATGCTCGACTCGATGCGCGTTGCGACAACCCCTACCCGTGCTGAGGTCAACGACATCGCCAATGCGATTTTGGATGGTACCGATGCGGTCATGCTCTCGGACGAAACTGCGGTTGGATTGCACCCGGAGCGTCCTATTATGGTGATGAAAAGAGTGGCACGTGAAGTCGAGACCGATCCTTTCTTTATCGAACGACAAGATCAGTGGGACTTTACTCCTCATTCGACCTATGATGCAGTCGCACAGTCAATCGCAAAGACCGCTGCATCAACTCACGCAAAGGCCATTGTTGCTTTTAGCGAAAGTGGGTACACCGGTCGTATGGTGGCACGGTACCGTCCTCGCGTTCCTATCCTCGTACTTACTCCCCATAAAGAGACCTTTAACCGCAGTCTGGTAACATATGGTTGTTTGCCGATTCTCGTACACAAAGTCAAACACCTCGCTGATGCACAGAAAGTGGCACGCAAGGTGCTGACTGAACGTAATATCGCCGACAAGGGAGACGTGTTTGTGCTCGGTGCGGGGGTGCCCTTTGGCGCTCCTGGTGCAACCAATATGATGCTCGTTGAGAAGGTGTAGTGTCATCTCCCACCCCCCTATACAAAAAATACCACAATTTCGTGGTATTTTTTGTATAGGGGGTTTGATCAAGCTACGTAATCGTTTCTAGTTTTTCTACACGATGTTCAAGGGCGAGGTGTGACGCGATATCAACTTTCGAAGTAAGATTTTGTTTTATTTCTACGACATCAGCGGCAACAGAATCTAATTTCTTTTCTACATTACTAACTCTCTCGTCTAAGATATCTACCTTTTTGTCTAAACCGTCCACCTTTTTGTCTAGGTCGTCTACTTTTTTATCTAGATCATCGACCTTTTTATCTAAATCATCTACCTTCTTATCTAAATCATCTACCTTCTGTTCTAGATTATCAACTTTTTGTTCAACTCTATCCAAACGATCCTCCACTCCGCCCATCCTTGTCTTGAGTTCATCAACATCTTCGGCTACCACGGTGAGTTTTTCATGCATGAGTCCGACCACCTCAGTAACCACCTTGATCTTATCGTCAAAATGTTCGAAGAGAATGCCGTTGTGTCGCTTCATTTCCTCAGTCTGCACCGCAAGCATAACCCGCAGGTCGTCGCTCTGCTTTTCGAGCATCTGTTGAAGTATTACCTCGTCCATACGTCCAGTGTAGCATACGCTTCTTACGCTATGCAAAATATGTTACAGGAAACACGTCCCCATTTCACCCCTAAGTACCTCTACGTCACCAACACCTGGAGGGAGATTCAACCTTCTTCCAGGTGTTGGTGCGCAGGGGCGTGTGAGGAGTGCTGTGCACCTCTAGCCCATAGTGCGCTATACTAAAGGAGATGAACACTGCATATACGTGGTACGCACAACTTATCAAACCTTCTTGGGCACCACCCTCATGGCTCTTTGGTCCCGTATGGACGGTGCTGTATCTGGGTATTGCGCTATCCTTTGGCACCGTCTTCTATGCCGCATGGCAGAAGCATATTCCCTCTAGTGTTGCCCTGCCCTTCGTGCTCAACCTCCTATGCAACGCTGCGTTTACTCCACTGCAGTTTGGATTGCGTAACAACCTCCTCGCTTCGATTGATATCGTGCTTATACTCGGTACCATCGTCTGGGCAATGGTTGCAGTAGCGCCCCACATACGCTGGGTGATGTATGCACAAATACCCTACTTGGCATGGGTATCATTTGCCACCGTACTGCAACTAACCATTACCGTACTTAATTGGAAGTAGGGTGCGGTAAAAATGAGAGATTTGGGTATACATACTCTCTCTACTTCATCAGTCACGTTGGTGGGTACTGTTTCCTGCAAGTGGACGGTGTCGAAGACGGATATGGGATATGGGGACAGGAAGGACACGAGATGGTTTTTACATTTTTTATATCGAACATCACTCAGTATACTCGGATTGCTGATACAGCGTACGCGCCCGATCCCAGTACTCGGGATGGTCGTGCTTGGAGAGCCAGTACCACCACTCTACTCCCCACAGGTACTGCCGGGTAAAGCGCGTATGCTGCGCGTACGAAAGTATGCTATCAAACTGCCCAATACTCATGCGCTCAAGCTGGGTTGGTATGGGCGCATCGACAATAGGTGTGTTCAACCACGGTTCAACCGATAGCTCAATCAACACGCTGTCTTTGGTCCCAAAGAGTAAATTCATCAGCGCACGTTTTACTATGTATGTTTCAGGTGGCAGTATCGTCTTCACCGGACCAGTAAGCTCGTTATACAGATGTACGTACACACTGGTACCAAACACATCCCCTCGTCGGTATGCACCCTGCCAGGTACCGAGGTTACCACTGTCGGTCACGAGTATCTTGTGTGACGGGTCGATTGAGCGCACGAGTGCAATCTCCTCATCCAAAAAATCAGTGTCGAGTGTCCCGCACTGCTCGGTTGCGTACACTCCCAAAAATGGTTCGTTCTCAACTTGCCAGTACACAAGGGCTGGACTGTCTTTGTATCGTTCTACCACTGCACGTATGTAGGCACGTAACTCTTCTTTTTGTGCGTCCCACGGTAAACTCTGTGCCCACTCCGGCACGTGACACTCCGGCCAGCGCGGCAACCGTCGCCCCACCCCAAGCACTACGTCTGCACCCCACTCTTCTGCCATACGCATCTGCGTATCCATCTCACTAAAATTCCACACGTCTTTTTCTGCCTCAATCACCGTCCAGTGTGCAGCAAGCCGCAGGTGGCGCACCTTGAGATCATCGAGCATAGCGGTATACACTTCTTCCCACGGCAACCCCAGCTCACGCACATAGGGAGTATTAAACGAAACGCCGTAGGTGATCGACGTAGGCACTGGTGTACGGTAGAGCGCATATAGGACCAATGCACCCGCGATGAGCCCGACATATATCACGATCTTAACCGTCGTCTGTATGAGCGTCATCATAGATTACAAAAAAAGTAAAAAGAAACCAGCGGCAATAAGGGGTATGGATATCATCTTGTGGAGCACGCCTTGCGAAGTACTGTTTTCGCCAAAATCATGCGTCATCATACGCCCAAAGACTGCACCGATAATAAGCAAGAAGATATACTGCAATCCCCCCAACGCCTGCACCAGTGCCACGTCGCCGTGTTCGATTGCTTTGAGTAGAATAATACTCCCGAGTCCTGCCAGCACTTTGTTGCCAATCACAATAAGCCCATCGCGCGCTTGCGCGGCACGAGTGCGCATCATAATCTTTTCGTAGTACTCGGGCACCAAGAGCATTGAAAGGGCGACAAATACAATTGCCATGCGTGACCAGAAGAACGCGGTATCGAAATTGGTTGCATTAAAAAGACCCTTCAAGACGACGTAATGTACTCCAAACATGAGCCCGGCATGGGTACAGGACAACATGGTGCGCCAAGTAAGGCGAAACCTCGACACGAGTACGGTGCCGAGGGTGAGGAGTATAAACCCATAAAAGAAATTTTGTGGAAGGACGGTTTCCAAAAAAGTATACGAAAGTAAGAGTGTGAAGAGTGCACTAAGTCCACCTACTACCGGCACCACGTCGGATGCATCACTCACCTTAAGTGCGGTAAACATCGAAAGGAGTGCGGTAAAAAATGAGTACCCGGCCGTCACCGAGAGCGACGCGACCAAGAGTGAGGGTGCATGTATCCGTGAAAATGATGGTATCTCCAGTCCATCAAACGGAACGGTAATCCAACTAAAACAGTATATCAGCACTGAGCCGGACGAGAGTACGCTAATCCAAAAGGTATATGTCAGAGGCCGTAACACTACACTCTCTGAGGTAACGATGTATTTGTCAACGAGCGAAACGCACGCATTCAACAACTGCCCAATTACAACCAGTATAATCCAAAGACTCATGCATATATATTGTACCCGAAAATACCTTGCTACCCCACCATATATACCAACACCCCACTTATCCCATGATAGAGGTCGAACCTCTCTCCGTTTATTGCTAGTCGATAGCGAGACCGTTTTGTTCGCAAATCTCCTTGTACACGTATGCCGAGGGACGTGGGGTACGCTCCTGAGTCTCGAAGTTAACCTCAATGAGACCAAACCGTTTTTCAAACCCTTCTGCCCACTCATAGTTGTCGAGGAGCGACCAGTAACAAAAAGCACGTACATCTACTCCTTCCTCAATTGCTTTGTGCGTCCAGCGAACCGTATCGCGAATATAATCGGCTCGTAATCGATCAGTCGCATCAGCACATCCTGTTTCGGTGATATATATGGGTCGCTTATACCGAGCAAGGATGTGCAATGCTTCATAGATTCCCTCCTGATCAACATTCCACCAAAAGTCAGTCTTGGGGAGGTCGCGGGTGTCGCCAAACATCGTACGGTGGTAATAATTAAGACCAATCCAGTCACAGTGTCGGTATACGCGGTACATAAAGAGTCGAGTCCACATGACGTTTGCTGCCCATGCCCGTATCCTATTTATTATCGTGCCGTTCGAGGTATACGCAATCGTATGTTTGACGATACCCACTTGTGCATCGACGCGCATTTTTTTTATCGCATGGTATGCCTGATTGTGCCCCCGTGTCATGTTGAGGAGTGCCCGGTAATACCGCACCCATGCGTTTTTGTAAAACGGTGGCCAGGCGCCTCGCAAATATCCAATACCCGCTACCACCATTGGTTCATTAATCGTGCCGTAGTTGTCACACAAGTCTCCAAGTGCCTCTACCACCTTTGCACAGTAGCGAGCAAATACTGCGGGAGTGTCTTTGTGTCCCCATCCTCCGCGACCACTGAGCCAGAGTGGGAGCGTAAAATGCCACAAGGTAATAGAAGGTGTCATGCCGCGTGCATGGAGTGCACGAAGTACCTGACGATAGTGTTCGAGCGCTTCCTCGTTAAACACTCCTTCTTCTGGTTCGATACGTGCCCACTCAACCGAGAAGCGGTGGATGGTGTGTCCCAGTGATTGTGCAATATCAAAGTCGGCTTCGTATCGATTGTAGTGATCGCAGGCAGCACCGCATACCGGCACCTTGCCTGCCCGTGCACCTTCAGCCCAGTCACACTGTTCGATACCACCCTCTACTTGGTAACTTGCGGTAGCGGAGCCCCACAAAAATCCTTTTGGAAATTCTAGTTTTTTTGACATACCAGATACTGTAGCACGAGGACTCAACAAAATAAAAATCCCGCCACAGACGTATGTCGTGTGACGGGATATACTACCGCAATGGTAGTACTATTGCTCTATAATACCTATAGTCTTTTGTACAATGTGTGTACTATTGTTCACCTTTATCTTAGGCGCCTCATGATGAGGGTGCGGTTTTGGATGATGCGGGTGTCCAGGTTTTACCTGAGGAGCACCTATAATCACAGGCTTTGCAACTGCTGCTGCATTTGCGCCAGCGATAGCCCCTGCTTTACTAGTACTCTCTGCATTTCCACCATACGCAGTAGTGCTTACGGTAGTCTTAGGCGCGTTGATTGCCTTTTGACTTTGGTCTTGACCTTGCAACTGCGCTTGGTCTTGCGACTGCTGGTTGGTGTTGGTACCGCTGTTACTGTTACTATCACTGTTGTTAAAGTACGTGCTACTTGGCTTCAAGTTCTTAGCGGCCTGTACATTACCATTAGCGTTAATACGCGCAACCGATTCAGCAGCACTGTTTGCAAGTGACTGTGCACCTACCATCGCACCACCATAAATAGCGGCTTGTGCGGCGGTTGGGATTAAGTCTTGCATCGTACCGGTATTGCTCCCACCGTTGTTGACGACCAGTTGATTGGTTTCGTCAAGTACGCTGGTACTTGCAACACGGGGTCCACCTGCATGGTCAACACCAGTGTTATTGGTGATGATTTTGTTGTTGCCTAAGATTTTTTCAAGCTTTTGTGTTTGGTCAGGAGTATACTCCTCCAACATCGTAAGCTTACCTTCATCCCAGGTAACGGCACCATTTTTGGTAATTATTTCGTGCTGCACTGACGCACAACCAAACAGAAATACAGTGACAAACACTGAACACAGTTGTATACTTTTCTTCATTTTACGCTCCTCGTGTTTTAATAACACGTTGTTGATTGGTAGGTACCACTGTTGCCAGCAACACCAATTTGGGGATACACGATACCGCCGCCAGCACCACTGCCGGCACTACTTGCTGCTGCAGCTGCTCCATTAGGAGTGACTGCTACCGAAGCAGATGAACCAGTGCTATTTGCACCGATTGGAATACCAATAAAACCGTTCATGTTTCTTGCGGCTACCGGTGTTACCGTGCTACCACACTGTTTTTTCTTTACGACAGGTGGTGGTGTAGGTGTAGGCGTGCTAAATATCACATTCCCACAATCAAGGCTTGCAACGGGGCGACTGGTATCCCGCTCCACCAGAATTTGTTCCGATGGTTTGCAGGCCCGTGCCTTTGTTGAAAAATTCCCACGACCATCGGTGCGTTCAAGCACAAATAGTACGCTGGGAAAGAGACTTTCGCAGGACACCTGAACGGTGTGGTTCACCAGATAGTCCACAAGCGCTGCGTCGTTTTGCAGTGCTAACAAACCATGCTGTGCACGTTCCAGGTTCACCCGATCACGAAATTGACTCAATGTGACCTGACTACTCGGTTCAGATATTGCGGTGAGTAAGTCAGATGCACTGAGTGCCGTTCTCGTAAAAGGGTGCCATGCGGTTGCCCCTACCTCAAATGAAGTAAGTATACAACTTACAATGACAAAGAGCAGTGAGACTACTCTCCCTAAGGTTTTCCTCATCTTTTTCTCCTTTGAAAAAGGGTTTGAATGCACCGAGCGTATGCTCGGGGTTTGGCCACCAAGCGTACTCAATGTCCACAATTGATTGTATATCACAATAATATATTTGTCAAGTTTTTGTGTCGCAGGACTCTTATATTGAGCCGTATATAAA